>NZ_JBRREC010000001.1:0-126339 GCF_056760015.1 Stenotrophomonas sp. STEN029
CCCGCGCCCGGCCGGGGCGCCGCCGCCGCCGCCCGCCCCCCCCCCCCCCGCCCCCCCCCCCCCCCCCCCGCGTGTGGTGCCGCCCGCGCCCCCCCCCCCGCGCCCCCCCCCCCCCCACTACATGGATGGCTGGCAGTTCATTGCGCTCGAAGAACGATGTTCTAACGCATTGCTGCAACGAAATGGCTAATGTCGCCAGCCAGATCGTCCCAAGGAAGACAGGTATGTCGGTAGTGCAGGGCTTGCGTGGTTGCTGTCTGTTGATGTGCTTGCTTGCGGGAGGGGTTTCGGCGCAGGAAGTGATGGACGTGCCTGCGGACGCGGGAGCGGCACCGATCCGCGATATGGACGCGGTCGTCGTCCATGGCGTGCAGCCCGGGCCTGGCTTGTGGCGGGTCAGCAAGGACGGGCATGTGCTTTGGATCCTGGGCACGGTGTCGCCCTTGCCAAACCAGATTGATTGGCGGGCCGATGAGGTACGAGCGGTGATCGCGCGCTCGGGGCAGGTGTTGCTGTCACCCGGCGTGGTGTTTGACGCCGATGTGGGCTTCTTTGGCAAGCTGGCGTTGGCGCCATCGGTCTGGAAGGTGATGCGCAACGAAGACGGTGCAGAGCTGGCCGATGTGCTGGCGCCGCCGCTGTACGCGCGCTGGCGTGTGGTCAAACAACGTTACCTGCCGCGCGACGGCGGGGTCGAGCGCAAACGGCCGATGTTCGCCGCCGGTGAGTTGCAGGCGGCGGCGATGAAATCCATCGGCCTCGGTCAGAAGCCGGTGGTCTGGCCTGTGGTGGAGGCTGCCGCGAAGGCAGCGGGTATCACGCCCACCTCAACGAGCTGGAAGATCAAGATCGAGGACCCGAAGGCAGCGGTCCGTGAGTTCCGCGAGGGTGGCATGGATGATGCGGTGTGCCTCGAACGAACCGTGGACTTGGTTGAGAACGATCTGCCGACCTTGGTCGAGCGTGCGAATGCCTGGGCAATGGGCGATGTGGAGGCGTTGCGGCGCTCACCGTATGAGGACGCGGGTGCGGCCTGCATGCAGGCGATCACGCAGTCGGGCTTCGTGCGCAATCGCGGTTTCGGTGATCTGAAGGCGGGTGTGCGCCAGCATTGGCTGTCGATTGCGGAGACTGCCGTGCAGCGCAATGAAGAAACGTTTGCGATGTTGCCGGTGGATCGGTTGCTGGAAGCCGATGGCTATCTGGCAGCGCTGCAGGCGCGTGGGTATGAGGTTGAGTCGCCCTGAAAAGCAGTTCTGTGGTGACAGCGCGGAGCTGATGCAAGGACTGTGGGTACAGTCCAGGTAGCCCGGGTAAGCGGGAGCGCACCCGGGGCTGTTCGCGGTGATCTAAGCGGCCGCTGGAGAATGACTTTCCCGGGTGCGCTGCGCTTACCCGGGCTACGGTGTTGCTGGTTTAAGGGAGCGGCGTAAGCCGCGAAGCTGGGATAGCTCGAGCAGCCAGTTTTCGTATCGCCGGATGGTGTTTTTGCTTCGCGGCTTACGCCGCCCCCACAAAGAAAAATCCGATGCCAGGGGGCTGGCATCGGATTTCGGGATACTCACTGATCGGAGTCCAGCTCAGCTCGCCGCACTCAACGGTGCCGTGCTGTCCTGCAGCTTCGGCCAGCGCTTCAGGATGGCGGCGCGAATACCTGCTGCATCAACCCCGGCCTCGGCCAGCAGGTCTTCGCGGCTGGCGTGGTGCTGGTAGCTGTCGGGCAGGCCGAGGTGCAGCATCGGCATCAGCACGGCTTCGGCGTTGAGCAGTTCGGAGACGCCCGAACCAGCACCGCCGGCAACCACGTTGTCTTCAACGGTGACGAAGCCGTCGTGCGTGCGCGCCAGTTCCAGCAGCATCGCCTTGTCCAGCGGCTTGATGAAACGCATGTTGACCACGCTCAGGCCCAGCTCGCGGCCGACCTGCTCAGCCGCTGGCACGGCCGCGCCGAAGGCAAGGATGGCGATGCGGCTGCCTTGCACGCGCAGCTGCGCCTTGCCGATTTCCAGCGTGGACAGATCGGTGCCAACGGCAGCGCCGGGACCGGTGCCACGCGGGTAGCGCACCGCAGCCGGGCCCTTGTATTGCAGGCCGGTGCTCAGCATCTGCCGGCATTCGGCTTCATCGCCCGGGGCCATGACCACCATGTTGGGCACACAGCGCAGGTAACTCAGGTCGAGGTTGCCTGCGTGGGTGGCGCCGTCCGGGCCGACAACACCGGCACGGTCGATGGCGAACAGCACGTCCAGGTCCTGGGTGGCGACGTCATGCACCAGCTGATCGTAGGCGCGCTGCAGAAAGGTGGAGTAGATGGCGACCACGGGCTTGGCGCCCTGGGTGGCCATGCCGGCGGCCAATGTCACCGCATGCTGCTCGGCGATGGCGACGTCGAAGTAGCGCTGCGGGTATTCCTTGCTGAAACGCACCAGCCCCGAGCCTTCGCGCATGGCCGGGGTGATCGCCAGCAGCTTCGGGTCGGCCGCGGCGGCGTCACACAGCCAGTCGCCGAAAATGTCGGTATAGGTCGGCTTCTTGGGCGCGCCCTTTTCCGGCAGGCCCTTGCTCGGGTCGAATGGGCCGACGGCGTGGTAGCCGATCTGGTCGTCCTCGGCCGGCTCGTAGCCTTTGCCCTTGGTGGTCATGATGTGCAGCAGGTGCGGGCCCTTGGCATCCTTCAGGTGCTTGAGGGTCGATACCAGCAGCGGCAGGTCATGGCCATCGATCGGGCCGGTGTAATGGAAGCCCATCTGCTCGAAGGCGGTGGACGGCACGAACATGCCTTTCCACTGTTCTTCCCAGCGCTTCACGAAACGCGCAGGCGGGCTGTGGCGCTTGTCGCCGAGGATCTTCTTGCCGCTCTCGCGCAGGGCGTTGAGCGTGCGGCTGGCGGTTGCCCGGCCGAGCATCTTGGTCAGTCCACCGACGGCTTCGGAGATGGACATGTTGTTGTCGTTGAGGATGACCAGCACGTTCGGCTCGTCGTCCATGCCGCCTGCGTGGGCCAGCGCTTCAAACGCCATGCCGGCGGTCATCGCGCCATCGCCGATCACCGCGATCACCTTGCGGTCATCGCCCTGGCGCTGGCGCGCGATGGCCATGCCCAGTGCAGCCGAGATCGAGGTCGAGGAATGGCCGACGCCGAAGGTGTCGAACTCGCTTTCCTCGCGTTTGGGGAACGGCGCAACGCCGTCCTTCTGCTTGACGGTGTGGATGCTGTCGCGACGACCGGTGAGGATCTTGTGCGGGTAGGTCTGATGGCCCACGTCCCACACCAGCTGGTCGACCGGCGTGTCATACAGATAGTGCAGGGCGACAGTAAGCTCGATCACGCCCAGGCCGGCCGCGAAGTGACCGCCGCTCTTGCCCACCGATTCGATCAGGTAGGCGCGCAACTCGCCGGCAATGGCCCCCAGTTCGCTCTCGTCGAACAGACGCAGGTCATCGGGAGTCTTGATGCGCGACAGGCGCGGATAGCTGGCAGAGTCGATCATGGTCTTCGCGTTTCACTCGAAACGGTATTTTCCCCGTCCGGAGAGGGTGGGGCAAGCAAAGCACATCATCAATGAGTGCCGGATGAGGTGGTTTGGCACCAAGCTGAAGGCCGTGTTCAGCCTGGATGGCAGTTTCGCATGAATACGCGAGACCGCAGCGTGGGGCTCAGAGCCCGCGTTGCAGGGCTTTGCGCGGCAACTGCGACTTCAGGAAGGCCATCTGGTCGGCGAGGATGTTGCGGTTGGACAGGATCAGGTGCTCGATCCAGCTGGGCCGGTACGGCACTGCCAGCAACGGCATATTGGCCTGGGCCGGGGTGCGGTTGCTCTTGCGCGAGTTGCAGTGGAAGCAGGCGCTGACCACGTTCTCCCAGGTGTCCTTGCCGCCCTTGGAGACGGGCAGGACGTGGTCGCGGGTCAGCTGCGGGCGGCTGAAGTGCTGGCCGCAATACAGGCAGAGCTGGGCATCGCGCGCGAACAGCGCGGGATTGGTGAGGTTGGGCGTGGGGTCGATCGCGCGCGAGCGGGCGTGGCCGCGCGAGGCGATGATCGGGTGCAGGTCCATGCCGCTGCGCAGGCCGGTCAGCCGCGATATTGCGCCGTGTACGTGCAGGCAGGGATCGCCCATGGTCCAGGCGACGGCGCCGCGTGCATACAGGCAGGCGGCATCCTGCCAGTTGATCCAGTCCAGCACGCGGCCATGCGCATCCAGCGACAGCAGTCGCACGGAGCCGAGGCGGTGCAGGGAGGGCGGAAGTGAAAACCCGTCTGTCGGAGCGGAAGTCCCGGCTCCGGTATCGATCAGACTACGCGGTGTAGTGTCTGTCTCCATCGGGTTAACAGCTTATACACGATGCGTGACAGTTTGTGTAAAGGCGGGTGAAGCTCAGGTTTTGTGGGAGCGGCGTTAGCCGCGAAGCTGATGGTGTTTCGGGCGCCTGAGAGCTTACCCCTCCCCAGCCCTCCCCTCCGCCTTCGGCGCAAGGGAGGGGGCTAAGCAAGAGCTGCCCTCACCCCAACCCCTCTCCCGCAGGCGGGAGAGGGGCTTCAGGGTCGCAGGCTTTCCTGATCGTTCCCTACTCCTGCGTGCGGGACTGCAGCCCCCTTCTTGGGGGAAGGTGCCCCGAAGGGGCGGATGAGGGGAGCTTTGCCCCTGCTTTCGCTTCCGGATCAGTCGCCGAAGCGGGCCGAATCCATCGCCATCAGCGAGTCGGCGCCGGCGGCGATGCCGGCAGCGTGGCTCAGGGTGCGCGGCAGGATACGGGCGTAGTAGAAGCGCGCGGTCTCCAGCTTGGCTTGCTTGAAGGCTTCCGGATGGCTGGATGCCTGTGCGGCGACCACCGAGCGGGCCCACCAGTAGGCCACGGCGACGTAGCCGCTGTAGAACAGGTAATCCCAGCTGGCCGCGCCCAGTTCTTCCGGGTTGGCGGCGGCGCGCTGCAGCACGTCGATCGTCAGCTTGCCCCATTCCTGGGTCTTGCCACCCAACACCGGCAGGAACTCGGCTACGGCCGGGTTGCTGGCATTGGCGGCGATGAACTGCTCGATCTCGGCCAGGAACAACTTCAGGCCGGCGCCCTGCGAGGCGGCGGTCTTGCGGCCGATCAGGTCCAGCGCCTGGATGCCGGTGGTGCCCTCATACAAGGTGGTGATGCGGGCATCGCGGGCGTACTGCTCCATGCCGTGCTCGGCGATGTAGCCGTGGCCGCCGAATACCTGCTGGCCGTTGTACGTAGCCTCGATGCTCCACTCGGTCAGGCAGGCCTTGACGATGGGGGTGAGGAAGCTGACCAGTGTGTCGGCGTCGGCGCGTGCCTGCGCATCGGCGCTGCTGTGTGCGGCATCGAGCTGGGTGTAAGCGTGTGCGGCGAGCAGGCGGCCACCTTCGGTCAGCGCCTTGGTGGTCAGCAGCATGCGGCGTACATCGGGCTGGGCGATGATCGGGTCGGCCGGCTTGTCCGGCTGCACGGCACCCTTGGGTGCGCGCGACTGCAGACGCTCGCGGGCATAGGCCAGTGCGCCCTGGTAGGCACGCTCGGACTGCGCCAGACCCTGCACGCCAACGCCGAGGCGGGCGGAGTTCATCATCACGAACATTGCCTGCAGGCCCTTGTGCGGCTGGCCGACGAGGTAGCCCTGGGCACCGTCGAAATTCATCACGCAGGTGGACGAACCGTGGATGCCCATCTTGTGTTCCAGCGCGCCGCAATGCAGTTCATTGCGCTCGCCCTGCTTGCCTTCGCGGTCGACCTTGTACTTCGGGGTGACGAACAGCGAGATGCCCTTCGGGCCGGCCGGTGCGTCGGGCAGCTTGGCCAGCACCAGGTGCACGATGTTGTCGGCGAGGTCGTGCTCGCCGGCGGTGATGAAGATCTTGGTGCCGGTGATCGAATAGCTGCCGTCGGCGTTCGGCTCGGCGCGGGTCTTGAGCAGGCCCAGGTCGGTACCGGCGTGCGGCTCGGTCAGGCACATGGTGCCGGTCCAGTTGCCGGCCACCAGCGGCTTGAGGAAGGCTTCCTTCTGCCAGTCTTCGCCGTAATGCTTGAGCGCTTCAACCGCGCCGTGCGACAGCATCGGGAACAGGCTCCAGGCCAGGTTGGCCGAGGACACCATTTCGCTCAATGCCATGCCCATGGTTTCCGGCATGCCCTGGCCGCCGAAATCCGGCGACGCGGTCAGGCCGGTCCAGCCGCCTTCGACGAACTGTGCGTAGGCTTCCTTGAAGCCCGGAGCGGTGGTGACTTCGTTGGTGGCCTTGTCGAGCTTGCAGCCGGTCTGGTCGCCCACTGCATTGAGCGGGGCCAGCACGCTGGTGCTGAAACGGCCGGCTTCCTCCAGCACCGCGTCGATGACGTCGGCGCTGGCATCTTCGAAACCCATCGATGCAAACAGGGACTCGGCCTTCAATACGTCGTGCAGGGCGAAGCGAAGATCGGAAACAGGGGCTTTGTAGTTGCTCATCAGGCGGCTCTCGAACGATACGGGAACGGGTGGGGATCAGCGCAGCACGCCGGGTAGGCCCGGTGCCTGGTTGAGGCTGTTGCGCGATTTGATGTCGAAACTGCGTTGCTTCTTTTCTTCCGGCGTGGCGCTGACGCTGCCTTCCAGTTCGTAGAACAGCGAGCGGCCACCGGCCAGGGCGTCGGCCACGACAATGCGTGCCGAGGACGCGGGCTGCAGGCGGACCTTGATGACGTCGGCCGATTCCGGGCCGATCGACAGCGCCGGGCTGGCGCTGAGCGTGCCGGCGGCCTCATCGCCAACCTTCACCGCCAGCGACACGTTGTCGAAACGCATCGGCATCGAGCTGTAATTGCGCAGGCGCAGTTCCACTTCCCAGTTGCCGTCATTGCCGACGCTCAATTGCTGGATGCTGGCGGCCGGTTCGGAAACGCGCTTCACCGGGCCATTGCCGCAGGCGGTGAGTACAAGTGCGAGTACGGCCATCAAGGCGTACTGGGGGCGAAAACGCATGGGGCGTGGTCCTCGGGTCCTGAGCTTATCTCCCAAGAATACTACGGCGTATGGCGGCCTGCTGGGTACAGGTCTGCAAGATCAGCCAATATGACGATGGGATGGCGGAACCGCCGCGGTCATGCATCGACTAGTGCAGGGGGCAGAGGTTGCCGTCATTCGCGTCATTTTCTGGGGATTCATCAATGCGTTCATTCAAGTTGTTGCCGCTTGCAAGCGCTATCCGCGGCGGTCTGGCAGTTGTGGCGCTGTGCGCCTCCGTTCCGGCGCTGGCAGCGCCACCACAGTTCGATCTTCAGGCTGGCAGCATCGAGGAGGTATTGCCGGAGTTCGCCCGCCAGGCCGGCGTGCAGATCATTGCCCCGGCGCATTCAGGTGGTGCCCAGCGCATTGAAGTAGCCGAGTTGAAAGGGCAGATGGAGCCGCGCCAGGCGCTGGCCCGCCTGCTGACCGGTACCGGCCTGAGTGTGGCATCGGATGACGGTCGCACCATTACCCTGCGCGCGGCAACGCCGATGCTGGCTTCGCTCGGTGGTTTGGGTGGCCTGGCCGCCGGGCAGGCAGCGGCTCCGGCTGCGCCACAGGAAGCCGCTGAACCCGCGCCAGCGCCAGCCAGTCCCAGCGTCAGCACGCTGGACCAGATCACCGTGGTCGGCAGCCAGATCAAGGGCGCCAAGACCGCCGCGATCCTGCCGGTGGCAACCTTGCAGGCCGAGCAGATCGAGGCCACCGGCGCTGTGTCCGGCGACGAGTTGTACCGCTCCATCCCGCAGATGGGCGATGTCTCGTTCAGTGGCACCAATGGTGGCAACAGCTCCAACTACGCCCGCGGCGACATCGCCTCGGTCAATCTGCGCGGCCTCGGTGTCGGCAATACCCTGCTGCTGATCAATGGCCGCCGCACCGTGGTCCATCCCACCAGCCAGGCCGACGGCAACCTGGTGCCGGTGCTGACCTACAACGCCAATGCGGTGCCGGTGTCCAACCTGCGTCGCGTTGAGGTGCTGCTGGACGGCGCGGCCGCCATCTACGGCACCGATGCGGTGGCCGGCGTGGTCAACAACGTGCTGCGCGACGACATGGACGGCGGCACCATCAGCGTGCAGAAGGGGTTCGGTGAAGGTACCGACCTGCGCGATATCGGCGTCAACGGCATGTGGGGCAAGAATTCCGAGGACCTGCGCTCCAACATCACCATCGCCTTCAATTACTACAACACCACCGGCTTGAACTCGCTGGACCAGGACTGGACCAAGAACGGTAACCGTGCGGCTGACTTCCTCGGCACGCCGTTTGAAGGCCTGGCGGGCACCGACAACCGTAACACCAACAGCCCGTGGGGCAACTTCACCGTGGTTGGCCCGCGCATGTCGCAGAACGGCACCTGGCTGACCACCACTGCCGGTGCCTTCCATGTGCAGCCGACCAGCAACAGCGGCTGTGCGGCGACCATTGCTGATGGCCTGTGCGTGCAGTCCGGCAGCAAGGCCACTTCCGGTGCCGACGCCAACCTGCGTGACAACCAGCAGGGCCAGTATCCGCTGTCGATCAGCCCGGACGTGCGTCGTCTGAACCTGTTCGTCACCGGCAAGCATGACTTCGACAACGGCTTGTCGTTCTTCAGCGAAGCTGGCGTCTACAACTCGCGCGCCTACAGCCTGCAGAACGGCGTCAACACCATCACCGCCTTGCCGATGACGGTGGCTGCCAGCAACTACTGGAACCCGTTCGGTGCGATGTACCTGCCCGATGGCTCGCTCAATCCGAACCGCCTGCAGGGCTTGAACATCGACGCCAACGGCGTGCCGGTGACCATCACCAGCTACCGCTTCGAGCGGCCGACCCGCATCGAGGTCAACAACACCCAGGTGCGTGCCTTGGCCGGCCTGCGCGGCTTCCACTACGGCTTTGACTGGGAAAGCGCCGCGCTGTACTCGGCGGCCAAGGTCAAGGACACCCAGGATGCAGTGAGCATGTCGCTGTTCCAGCAGGCCCTTGCCAATCCCACCGCCTCGGCCTACAACCCGTTCTGCGGTGGCTGCAACGACTGGGACAAGCTGGACCAGTTCTTCTACAAGGCGCAGCGCCAGAGCAAGACCGAGCTGTTCCTGTGGGACTTCAAGGCCTCGCGCGCGGACCTGTTCAAGACCTGGGCCGGCGATGTCGGCATGGCCGCGGGCCTTGAAGTGCGCCACGAAACCCAGCGCGATGATCGCGACGCACGCGTCGATGGTTCGGTGACCTTCACCGATGCGATCACCGGCGTTGCCTATCCCAGCGACATGTACGGCGTCAGCCCGACCCCGGACACCTATGGCTCGCGCACTGTCGCCGGTCTGTTCGCCGAGTTCTCGGTGCCGCTGGTGTCGCCGGAAATGAACATCCCGCTGGTGCGCTCGCTGGACCTGCAGGTGGCCGGCCGCGCCGAGCGCTACAACGATTTCGGCAATGTCGCCAAGCCGAAGCTGGCGCTGGGCTGGCAGGTGTTTGATGGCCTGACCCTGCGTTCGTCCTGGGCCAAGGGCTTCCGCGCGCCCAACCTGGAGCAGATCAACGCCACGGTGGTCAGCCGCTCCAACACCCGCACCGACTACATCCAGTGCGAGGCGGACAAGCGCAGCGGTGCACAGCCGGCCTTCGCCAACTGCGGCGGCTACAGCTACTCCACCACCGCGCGCCGTTCGGGCAACCCGGACCTGAAGCCGGAAACCTCGACCAATACCAGCGCCGGCTTGGTCTTCCAGCCGCGCTTCATCCCTGAGAACTACGGCCGCTTCACCTTCGCCGTTGATTACTACAAGTACGAGCAGGAAGGCATCATCGGCTTGTTTGGTGAAGGCAATGCGCTGATCCTGGACTACATGCTGCGCCAGCAGGGCGGTAGCAACTCGGCGGTGGTGCGTGCAGATGCGACCGCTGACGACATCGCCCGTTTCGCAGGCACCGGTTTGGAGGCTGCCGGCAAGGTGCTGTACGTCACTGATCAGTACGTCAACCTGGAGCCGCAGACCCTGCGCGGCGTGGACTACAACTTCAGCTGGAACTCGCCGGAAACCGCGATCGGCCGCTTCGATCTTTCGGTTACCGGTACCCACCTGATCGAGTTCTATCGCCAGCGTTCGCCGGCACTGCAGGCGCTGGAAGATGCCAAGTCCGCTGGGCTGGTGGATCCGTCGATCCGCATCACCGGTGGTGGCGACCTGATCGGCAATGGCGGCAATCCGGAATGGAAGTGGTCCGGCACGCTGACCTGGCGTTACCAGCAGCTGTCGGTGGGCGCGAGCGCGCGTTATGCCAGTTCCTACGTCGAGAATGGCCTGACCCTGGCCGATGGCACGCCGTGGACGGTGAAGTCGCAGACGCTGGCTAACGCTTTCGTCAAGTACGACTTCGCACGCGAAGGTTGGCTCAACAACGTGGCGGTCAAGGTCGGTGCCAACAACATCGCCAACAAGCGCCCGCCGATCTCCGACGATGTGTTCGGTTACCCGTCGGGTGTCTACCAGGCCAACCCGCGCTACTGGTACGTCAACGTGAGCAAGGCGTTCTGATGCAGAAAAACGTTCCATTCCGCCATGTGGCGGGAGCCGGGCAGGTGCCGCGATGAACGCGGCGCTTGCGCGGGAGCGTGCCGGCTGGTTGGCCGAGCACATATTGCCTTGCGAGCCCGCGCTGCGGGACTGGCTGCGGCGGCGATTGTCGCTGCGCCAGGACGTGGATGACGTGATCCAGGAGACCTACGCCATCCTCGCCGGAATGGCGGATGTATCGCACATCCTGCAGCCCAAGGCCTATGTGTACTCGGTCGCCCACTCGGTGGTGCTGCAGCAGTTGCGGCGCGCGCAGGTGGTGTCGATCGAGGCCGTTGCCGAGATCGACCGTGTCGCCATTGTTGGCGACGAAGTCAGCCCGGAGCGGATGGCGTCGTCACGACAGGAGCTGGCGCGGATAGGCGCCTTGATCGAAAGCCTGCCGGACAAGTGTCGGCAGGCTTTCGTGCTGCGGCGTGTGGAGGGCTACTCGCAGCGCGAGATCGCCGAACGCATGCAGATCAGCGAGAACACCGTGGAGAAACACATCTGCAAGGGAATCCGGGTATTGATGGATTCGATGAAGCGTGATGACGACGTAATGCAGAAGAGTAGTGAGCGGTTCGCCGCGGAAGGAGCAAGGCATGCGCGTCGGCGCTGATGCGAGTATTGATGATGTAGCCGCCAGTTGGGTGGCGCGCGAGGACCGCGCGCAACTCACGGTGGAGGAACGTGCGCAACGAGATGCCTGGCTGGAAGCCGATACGCGCCACTTTGGCGCTTATGCCCGCGCCCATGCAGTGCTGGCACGTACCGATCGCGCACGTGCGCTGTCGGCCGGGGAAATGGACCGTGCATTCACCGCACGCGCGCCACGACGGGCGCGGCGCGTACTGCGCTGGGCAATGGGCCTGGCTGCCGTGGTTGGCGTGCTCGCCATCGGCGTGCAACGCCAGGACGATGGGGTCGAGTACTTCGCCACCCGCAAGGGCGAGATCCTGCGCGTGCCGCTGCAGGACGGCTCGGCGATCACACTGGATTCGGACTCGCAGGTGCGGGTGCAGTTCAGTGCGACCCGCCGTGATATCCACCTGCTGCAGGGCGAGGCCTTGTTCGACGTGGCCAAGAACCCGCAACGCCCGTTCGTGGTGCGCGCGGAGGAAACCGATGTCACCGCGGTAGGCACCAGTTTCGCGGTCAGCCTCACCGAGCGCCGCAGCGGTGGCGTGGAAGTGCTGGTGCGCGAAGGCATCGTCGATGTGACCGATACCCAGGGCGCGGTCGCTCCAGCACGATTGGTAGCCAACTATCGAGCGCTGGCCAACCGCAGCCACGGCATTCGCATCGAGGCGGTGCCCACGGATGATGTGGATCAGCAGTTGGCCTGGCGCGAAGGCATGTTGTCCTTCAACGGCGACACCTTGTCGGTGGCGGCGGCGCAGTTCCTGCGCTACAGCGATACCCGCATCGTCATCGATGACCCGCTGGTTGGCAGTCGCCGCATCGTTGGCTTGTATTCGGCCAGTGACCCGCGCGGTTTTGCCAACAGTGTCGCGCTGAGCCTTGGCCTGGTGGTTCAGCAGCGCGGAGACGTGGTGCGGCTGAGCTCCCCTGATGCCGCGCCGCAGGCGGCGCGGTCCATGCAATGAATCTGGATAAGAACATGCATTACAACAGCAAGCGTGGTTTCGCCTTGGCGGTGCTCGCCGCGGCATTACTGGGGGCAGGGCAGGCCAGCATGGCCGCTACTGCCGGCGACAAGGCCGTGTTGATCCGCGACGCAATGGTCTTCGATGGCACTGGCCGCGCTCCCTATGCGGCCAGCGTGCTGGTCGAGGACGGTCGCATTGCTGCGATCGGCGCTGAACTGACGGCCCCCAAGGGCGCACGTGTGGTCAATGCGCGTGGCCAGGCGCTGCTGCCGGGTCTGTTCGATCTGCACACGCACTGGACGCCGAACGCCACGCCGTCGGAACTGCCGCAGGTGGCGAATCTCTACATGGCGGCCGGCGTCACCACGGTCAGCGATTTCCACGAGCCGCCGGAGGCCTATGCGCCACGCCGTGCCTGGCTGGCCTCGATCGCCGCACCCGACGTCAAGTTCGCCGCGCGCATGAGCACGCCGCTCGGCCATGGCGCGGATTGGGGTGACGAGAACACCACCCGCTGGGTGAACTCACCCGAGGCCGCGCGTGCTGGCGTGCGTGCGGTTGCCGCCTACAAGCCGGACTTCATCAAGGCCTTCACCGATGGCTGGCGCTATTCCAATGCTGCCGACAACAGCAGCATGGACGAGGAAACCCTCACTGCGCTGGTCGACGAAGCCCACAAGAACGGCCTAAAGGTGTTCACTCATACGGTGATGGTCAAGCGCGGCAAGGCCGCCGCACGTGCGGGCGTGGACGTGATCGCGCACAGCGTGCAGGACGGTGCGGTTGACGATGAGTTGATCGCGTTGATGCGTGAGCACGGTACCGCCTATGCCCCCTCGCTGGCGGTGTATCTGCCCGAGCGCGTCGATGGCAGCGGACGCAACAACGGAAAGCCGGATGTACTGGCCCAGCGCGAGCAGAACTTCGCCAACGCCTTGCATAACGTCAAGACGCTGCACGATGCCGGTATTCCGGTCGTGGTGGGCACCGATGCCGGCATGACCGGTACGCCGCATGGCACATCGACCCTGCGCGAACTGGAGCTGCTGGTGCAGGCTGGGCTGACCCCGAGCGAGGCGCTGCTGGCTGGTACCTCGGCCAGCGCCAAGGCGCTGGGCGTGAATGACCGCGGCAGCATCGAAGTTGGCAAGCGTGCGGATCTGTTGCTCGTAAGCGGTCGCCCGTGGGAGCGCATCGGGGACGTTCGCAATACGCAGCAGGTATACGTGGCCGGTCGCCAGGTGCAAGGCAAGGGTGCGGTGTTGCCGGCCGGCAACAAAGCCTTGGCCTTGCCTGCGCAGCCGGTGCAGGCCCTAGTTGATGACTTTGAGCGCACTGATGGTCGTACCGCGCTGGACACGCTGCGCGTGGACGAGGCCGATGGCGGTAACGACCGCACCGCGCAGGTCACCGAGATCGTCGCACGCGAAACCGGCGGCAACGCGCTGGCGACCCAGGCCAAGCTGTCCAGCAAGGACACTGCCTTCGCTGCGACGATCCTGCCGTTGAGCCGTGGTTCGGTGGCGCCGGTGGATGCGCGTGCCTATCGCGGCGTCCGCTTGGAGCTGCGCGGCAGCGCACCGGAATTGCGGCTGGAAGTAAGGGCCTTGGGCAACCGTCGTTTCATTGCGCCACTGCAGGCCGGGGCACAATGGCAGACGGTGGAGATTCCGTTCACCGCACTGCAGGGCCAGCCCCCGTATCGCGCCAAGGCACCCGTGGCGGTGTGGAAGGGCGATGACCTGCAGCAACTGGTTGTCTCCGGCAGCGGTGAACCCGGCAGCAAGCTGTGGTTCGAGATCGACAACGTCAGTTTCTATTGATGCGTGAGGCTGGCTGGATGAAGACCCGTTATCTGCGTGCCGCGTTGCTGGCAGCGTTGCTTCCTCTTGCAGGAACCACGCTTGCCGCGGACGTGATCAGTACGCTGGACAGCTACGCGCAGCGGCAGGCTGAGGTTGGGCAACAGTTGTGGCAGCAGCCCGAGCTCGGCTATCTGGAACATGCATCATCCGCGCTGTTGCAGAAGGAGTTGCAACAGGCCGGCTTCCATATCCAGGCCAATGTTGCCGGCATGCCGACGGCCTTCGTCGCAAGCTTTCGCAACGGCAGCAAGGGCCCGGTGATCGGGCTGCTGGCAGAAATGGATGCGCTGCCCGGCATGGCCCAGGCGGCGGAGCCGGTGCGCAGCCTCATCGCCGGCCAGGATGCGGGTCAGGCCTGTGGCCACAATCTGTTTGGTGCGGCATCGGTGGGCGCAGCCCGCGCCTTGGCGCAGTGGATGCAGCAGACCGGTACGCCCGGCGAAGTGCGGCTGTACGGAACGCCGGCGGAGGAGGGCGGCTCCGGCAAGGTATACATGACCAAGGCGGGGCTGTTCGATGATGTGGATGTGGTGCTGCATTGGCATCCGTCCGCGGAGAACTCAGCTGCGCAAGGCACGACGCTGGCCAACATCAGCGGCAAGTTCCGTTTCCACGGGCGTGCCGCCCACGCCGCCATCGCCCCAGAGCGCGGCCGCTCCGCGCTGGACGGCGTGGAAGCCTTCAATTACATGGCCAACCTGATGCGCGAGCACGTGCCCGACCGCACCCGCATCCACTACGTCATCAGCAACGGCGGCGCCGCTCCCAACGTGGTGCCAGATGCCGCTGAGGCCTACTACTATGTTCGCCACACCGATCCGGCAGTGGTGCGTGATGTGATCGAGCGCCTGCAGAAGGCAGCCGAAGGCGCAGCAATGGGCACGGGTACCACGGTCGAATTCGAGCCGACCGGTGGGGTGTACTCGCTGTTGCCCAATGACACGCTTGGGCAGGTGATGCAGACAGCGCTGCAGCAGGTTGGCGGCGTGCAGTACGATCCGGCCGAGCAGGCATTCGCGAAGAAACTGCAGGAGAGCCTGGAAAAGCGCCCGGACTTGCAAGAGGCAACACAGCTGCAGCCCTACCGTGCGGATCAGGCGGGCAGCGCATCCACCGATGTTGGCGATGTCAGCTGGAACGTCCCAACGGTTGGCGTGAGCACCGCAACCTGGGTGCCCGGAACCCCGGCGCACAGCTGGCAGGCAGTTGCCGCATCGGGCATGTCGATCGGTGCCAAAGGCGCGTTGAACGCAGCCAAGGTAATGGCCCTGGCCGGCGTGCAGCTGCTGCAGTCGCCGGAGCTGGTAGTCAAGGCCAAGCAGGAGTTTCACGAGCGCCGCGGCGCTGGCTTCCGCTACGTGCCACTGCTGCAGCGGGAAGCACCGCCACTTGACTATCGGCGCAAGACCAAGGACTGAAGCACGCTGTCGCGGGATTGCAATCTTGGTTCTACGCGGGCTTCACCGCTGCGTGGGCAAGGTGGCGGCCGGAGTGATGTTGCTGGGTAGCCCATCGCGCCCTCGGGCGGCGACCCGATCCCCTCCATCGGGTCGCCGCTCGTGTTCGGGCAGGGCATGGGCGTTTTGCGCAGTGCAGACAACAGCGCTATGCTCGGCTTACCGCGTGGGGCGGTAGCTCAGCTGGGAGAGCGTCGCGTTCGCAAGCTGGCCGGTAAAAGCTGAGAACATCTCGCGGATCAAAAACTAGACCGACGCCCGCTCATCAGCGGGCGTTTTGCATAAGGCGGTCGGGGAGGGCGAGCGAGTCGCCGACACTTACGCTGACTTCTAAGATAAAGCGTCAATGCAGATGAGGACGAGGACCAGCCTCATTGGCATGCGCTGGTCTCGTTGATGGCTTGAGGCTGTAAGCGTCGCATGTGCAATGCGTCTGGCGAGTGAGTGGGTATCCTTGCGGATCAGTAGGTTAGTCAATGGCGGAGGAAATGGAAGCCGGTGGCAAGCCGGTTTCCCTTTTGCGAGCGCGGACGCTATGAGCCGATCTCTGCCACCACTTGCTGCAGCAACACCACGCCTTTCTCCAGCGCCTGGCTGCTGGCCTTGTTGCCAAGATTAAGCGCTATTTCTTACCTCTCGTTCGGATTGCTCAGATCGACACAGAATTGAATTCTTCGGCCTGGGTTCCATCCATCCCAATGAACATCGACCGCAGTCCAAAGGAGCTGGGCACCTTCAGTCTGCGCTCCCTAAGACAAAATGGTACGACCCATAGCCGCATTCCTCTGATCTTCGGAAAATCAAACACAGGCAACGGATCGGCGAAGGCATCGGTTCTGGGATAGATCAGTATCACATCACCAGCGCCGTCGAGATAACTCAATCCATACGCCTGCAACTGGTAAAAGTCAGCCTGGGACAATCCGTACTTGTCTGTTCCGTTCGCCCTCAGGCCATCCAGCAGCTTCCACTTAGTGTCGAGCACCAGAAGATCTCGTTCCGAATTTCGGACCAACAAGTCCGGCTTAAGCCGAAACCAACTCTGTTCGCGGTGGCGAACCAAGTGATGACTACGTGCTTGTGTCTTCAGAATAAGTGGCGCAGTCAGCTGCCGTGAAAGATGCTTGGCCACATAGGCTTCAAATACAGCCTCCATCGGAAACAGCAATGATGGGGCATTGTGGCGGCCAGAGCCTGTCAGCGGTGATTCCTCATCCAAGATGAGGCGCGCCCATGCCAAAGCATCGCTGTAGTAGCTCATCCCGCGATCGAGTCGTACCTGCAGGAAATCGATCCGTGTTTGCGTGGAAGGTGGAACATCTGCAAATACGAAATCCAGATCTCGGGCCAACTTCTGGTTAGCCTGCGTCCCCGTCAGAAGCAACACGCGCCGTAACGCCGCGTGGACTAGTCGGTTTTCCGGTCTGTCCGTAGAAAACTCATCGTGCTCGGTGAAGAACCGGTCTGCCCTAAACATGTTCTGCCGCAAATGTGGCGACACCAGGAGCTTGCCACGCAAGGCAAACAAGTTGTCCTGCCGCTGGCGATAGTCACTCCGAAGTCCCCGCTTGACGATATGCTCGACAGTGCGCAGAAACTCACTGATGAAAATTTCCAGTAGCGGCATCCGGGCGGCGGATAGCTTGGCGCTGTCTGTCAGCACATGCCGAAATCCATGCAAACAGCACAACATATCAATCAGCAACTGACGCGCCTCGACTGGTCCCCCACCGATGGCCTTGCCGACTTTAGGCAGCACCTCAATCTGGTATCCGTCCGGCGCGCGAATGACGCCGACAAAGCTGGTTACCTGAATAACGCGGCGCCCACGACGCTGTGCCCAGCGCAGCCAGGCGGCATCTCCCGCGTCCGCAACGCGCAAGCATTGGTTCTCAAGCCAGCCAAATACGCTTGCCGGAACCCGATGCACACCATCGATACCCGAGAAATCTTCCCCAGCTGATGCGAGGGCGTCAAACTCGTAAATCGTCAAGCCACTCATCAGGCTGGTAGCGTCTGGTAGATACCGATGTAGGCGTCTGGGTTGGTGAAAGACGCATCCTGAACCACGTAGCGCTGCTTGGTGGCATAGCTGTCTAGCCCGTGATCGCTGCCGAACAAGCGCGCCAAGTCCTCTTCGTGATCCTGGCTGTCAATCACAAACCGCGCCGCTTCGGGCTTCTGGTTATCTGCCAGCACAAGCCGGATTTTTTGCCAGTCTTCAAAGAAATACTCTTCGAGCAATGGGACGATGCGATTGCTGAAGACCTGCGACAACGCCACCAGCCTTTCATCGCCATCAGGCACTTCCGCAAGCGATGTGAAGTAAGCATGACCAATGCAATGGTCTCGGTCGTAAAGTGCTTCGACGCGCTGATTGATAACCGACAGCATTCGCGGGATATTGATCACATGCCCGCCCAATGTCACCCGTAGGTCAAAAAGTGGCGCACCCGCCTCATCACGAGCATCAGGCAGCACGGGCACAAAGTCGAACCTGCGACGCAACGCTGTATCAAGCAGGGCCAATGATCGGTCTGCCGTGTTCATCGTGCCGATGATGTCAACGTTAGAGGGTACCGAGAAGGCTTCGCCCGAGTACGGCAATGTGACAGAGATGGCGTTTTCCGCACCCTCGCGCTTGTCCTGTTCGATCAACGTGATCAGTTCGCCGAATATCTTGCTGATATTGCCCCGGTTAATTTCGTCGATGACCATGGCAAAGCGCTGATCCGGTGCTAGGCGCGCCTTGCGACACAGATCTTTGAACGCGCCAGGTCGTATTTCGTACTTGATAGCACCCGATTCAGTATCGTCGTCCAGCACTGGGCGTAGGCCTTCCACGAATTCCTCATAGCCATATGACTGGTGGAACGTGACAAAGCTGTAGTGACGGAGGATTTCCGAAGACTGAGCGCCAGCCTGGTATTCCTTGAGCAAGGCGACGAGGTCGGCACAGGCGTCCTCCCATTCACCCGCGAGGTGCCAGACACGCTCGTCGCTCTTGTCGAACACCTGCGGGCTAAAACGCAGCTTCTGCTTGACGGTCGTGGACTCATCAACCGTGCGCTGCTGCAGCGTCGTCCAGATTGTCTGCCGCACGTTGTCCCTGCGGCCTTTGGCCGTGGCCAGCGCATCGATGAAGGGGTGCGCTAAAAGCTGGCTCACGTTGGCCTTGCCGCCAAGGTCAACCAACGCCAGAACAGCAGCTTCCCACCACTTCAGCGGAACAATCCTGTCAGCGATAAATTGGCTCTGCCATTCTACCGCCGACACCGAGGTCGTCGCCTGCTCATAGTCCCGCCGCAGCAATTTGGAAACCTCGTAAGTCTTGCCGGTCCCGGGCGGCCCATAGTAAATGCGATTGAAGGCTTGCGTGACGACTGCATCCATCGTTGGCTCCTCGTCATCGGATTCCTCGTCGGACTCAGTGGGGTCATCCCGAAGTTGGTCAGGCCACAGGCCTGGGCGTTCGGTTTCCAACACCAACCACTCTTCCAGCATTTCACGCTCGGCGACCAAGGCGGCTTCAATTTTCGCCACCAGATCATCGGTCAGTAGTTCCCTGTTCAACTTGGGCACGGCACCGACATCACGTGTCCAGGATATCTTTCGGGTGCGGGAGCCACGGATCACACCGAGCACGCCGATCGCACGCTCACTGCCAGGGCTCTTGCGGCCAAAGCGCACCTGAATCCCTTTGCCCATGTGCCACCAATCCAGCCCCGCCGCGTGAACGGCTCTGGATAGTCGGCAAAACGTAGCCACGTCCTGCGCCGACCAAGAAGCCCGGAAGGTTTTGAAGGCGGGCTTGCCATCGAAGTGCTTAAGCAGGTCTTCGTCGCTGAGCTTTTCACCCAAATCCAGCTTGGTCACTACCTCGTCATAGCGGACCCGGAATTTTCGAATGGCCTCGACGCTCCAGTCGGCCAATTCAGCCAGCGATTTGCCCAGCCCTTCTGACATCGAAAGCATGGCGACAATGGGTGACGCGTTGTCGTAGCCGCCGCGCAGTGCAAGGTAGTCACGACGAACGGGCGCGCCATCTTCAAGCCCGACCGTATCGATCTTGACCACAAAACCATGGACCGCATCGATCCCTACCGTATAAGCTAATTTCTTGGGGGAATCCGCTGCCGGATAGATACGCGCCCAGTTATAGGCGGCAAAGTTGTTGCCCTGATTTGTCGGGCGCTTGCGACACTCAACGTACCCCAAGGGAAACAGCTCGACCTTCAGCTTATTTGCCCACTCCTCAGTGATCTCGTAGGCTTGCTTCAAGGCGTCATAGGCTCGCTTCTGTTCAGGATTAGAGGCGTCATGCTTTTGCCCCTTCCACTTGTTCAGCAGTTTGAAGTGGTCACTGGTGAAATAGTCCGCCATGTCTTCTTATATCCCCTCAACATCGATTCCGTGTTCGGCCAGCCAGGCCTTCCGCTGCGCATAGTCGGGCATTGCGCGCTCAACGCGCAGCCAGAAGGCAGGGGTGTGGTGTGGCTCGTGCAGATGGGCGATCTCGTGCACCACCACATATTCTGCTATACGGGCTGGCAGTAAGATGGTCTTCCAGTGGAAGTACAGCCAGTCGCCCTTGCCGCAAGAACCCCAGCGATAACCGAGGTCCTGCACCTTTACGCCGGCAGGCGCCACCTCCATGCGTGACTGGTAGTCGGCCACCCGGGCCGACAGCCAGAGGCGAGCCCTTTCGCTATACCAGCGGATGAAGTGCTCCCGTGCGCCTGCCTGCGCATCGCGGTGCAGCGCAAAGCGGCCATTCACCAGCTTCAGGGGCGCGTCTTGCTCATCCACCAATTTCAGCCGATGGCTGCGCCCCAGATACAGGAAGCCCTCGCCGCCAACGAACTCTTTGCGCGGCACCTTGCGTTGCAATCGGTCCTTCTCGGCAAGCTTGGTATAGATCCAGAAGCGCTTTTCGCTGACAAAGTCACGGAGTTGGTCGATGCCAACTTCAGGCGGTGCGCTCAGAATCAGTTCCCCCGTTCTTTCAACGGTGATTTGCATTGTCCGACGCCGGGCACTGCGCCGTATCGTGAAGAGCAAGTCGTCCACCTGGAAGCTAGCCTCTGTCTCTGTCTCTGCCTCGGTCGCAGGGGTGTCCGCATGGTGGCGGATAGATTTCAGGGTTGCCAGCATGGCTCTACACCTGCACCAACTTGTCGTGACTGGCGCGTGCCTGCTCCATCAACTTGTCCGCCAGCACGCCCGCTTTGTCGGTGTCCACCAACGGTGGCCGCAGGCGCATCAAGTGCTCGAACAGTTGCGTGTTCAGGTCTTCCTGTGCCGCACGTTTATGGGGGCTCCAGATATCGCGGTTGCTTTGCAGCTCCTGCACCAGCAGATCCACCAGATCCACGGTCACATCCTTCAGTCGCAGCGACTCGGCTGCCGTGGGTGCCTGGCCAGCACACACCACGTCCAGCACGGTGCGCAGGAAGGGCGCGCAATGCTCGGGCAAGTCGCTCGGTGCATCGGCGCTCCCCGCCTTGCCCGTGCGCAGCTCGTCGATGATCTTCTGCAGTTGCGAGATCACCTCGGTCCACTTTTCGCCCAGTGTTTTGAGAATATCGTTCAAGTGCTCTGAGAGCTTGCGATACAGCACCGGGTCTTCATCGGTGTGCTTGCGGATGTGCGAGCGAATTGCGTGTTCCATTTCAGACGCCTTGGCACGGTCGTTCGCGGCCCGCGCAACGTGCGTGTCGAACTGGGCATCGGTCAGCTGAATCGGCGGGATCTTGGGGTCAATACCCAGCGAGATCACATGGTCGTCAATCAGCTTGCGTACTTTGGCGCCGACATCCTTACCTAGTACCGGCGTGTCCTTGTAGCGGTTGCGGGCGCGGGCGTAGATGTAGGCCAGGCGCTTGGCGTCGCCGGAATAGGGCAATCCTTCCGGCCGCGGCAACACTGTGTCGAGCGATCCGAGGAAGGCCTTGAGCTTGACGGCAAATTCGGCGCGCAACTTCTCGCTACCCAGCGCCTCGACACAGGCTTCGGTGTCCTCCAGCGACTCGATGCCGCGCCGGCGGAACAGATCCACCACGCGCAGATGCCGGTCGCGCAGTACCGGCACCTCGTCCTTGAGGCTGGCCAGCGCGCCTTCCACGTCCTCATCGGCGTAGGCCGCCAGCGCCTCCTTCAAGTGCTGTGCCACGCCGTAGTAGTCCACTACGATGCCGCAACGTTTGCCGAAGCCGGTACGGTTGACGCGGGCAATCGCCTGCAGCAACTCCGCCTCGCGGATCGGGCGATCGAGATACATCACGCCCTCAATCGGCGCATCAAAGCCGGTGAGCAACATCGACTTCACCACCAGGAAGGCCAATGGGTCGGTCTTCTCTGGCTTGGCATGGAATAGCGGCTTCTTGAAGCGCTTGATCAGCTGCTCGTGTGCAGCCCCGTCAGTCCATTGCTTCCACGCTGGGTCATCGTTGTTGCTGCCAGAAATGATGGGCGCGAACTCAATGCGCGCCAGTGTGTCGCGCCAGCGCCAAGCCTGCACTAACGCCTGCATGCTCACAGGACGCTGACATAGCGCTTCGTCATCCAGCGCCTTGTCCTCGGGCGAGAGCGCGTTGGCCTCGGCCAGCAACTCATCGCGGGCTGATCGCAAGGCTTCGAAATAACGAATCGCTGCCAACCGGCTATACGCCACCACCTGCGCCTTGTAGCCATTGGGCAGGATGTTGGTCACGTAGTGGCGAAGGATGTCGCGGGCCTTGTCGGCGATCAGCGCCGGGGCGTCAAAGATGTGGCCCTTGGTGGCGTACTTTTTCTTGATCGCCTCCAGCTCCTCCGGCGAGTGCTGGCGGAACAGGTCTTCGAACAGCTCGTCCAGGCTGGCGCCGTCCTTGATTGCGCCGTTGGCCGTGCGGCCCTCGTAGAGCACCGGCACCGTAGCACCGTCGGCCTCGGCTTCCTTGATGGTGTAGCGGTCGATGAACTCGCCAAAAATTTCATGGGTGCGCTTCTTGTCGCCCATGATGATCGGCGTGCCGGTAAAGCCGATGCGCGCGCAGTTGGGCAGGCCCGCCAGCAGGTTGGCGTGCAGGTCGCCCGCCTGGGTGCGGTGCGCCTCGTCCACCAGTACGAGGATGCTGTCGTCCTCGTTCAGCACCTCAAATTTTTCGTCGGCTTTATAAGTAGCCTTCGGTTCTTCCACCTTGGGCAAATCGCCGGCCGTCAGCGGAGTATCACCTGCTGTATCCGGGTCGCGATATTTCTGGATGGTGGCAAAGATCAGCGCTGGCCCTTTGCGCCGCGCCAGCGCTTTCACGCCCGCCGTGCTCTCAGCCACGTCCACCACTTCGCCGGTCAGGGTGGCAGTCACCGACAACTGACCCTGCAGGTCCTTGCGGTCGGTGACGACGATGACCTTGAAGCGCCGCAGGTCAGCTTCCGCGCGCATCTTGCGCACCAGGAACACCATGGTCAGGCTCTTGCCCGAGCCCTGGGTGTGCCAGATGATGCCGCCGCGCTGGTCGTGCTCGCCATGCTGCAGCCGGGTCAGGCCGGTTTTGAGGCGCGCAATCGCCCGGTTCACCGCCCGGTACTGCTGGTAGCGGCACACGGTCTTGATGGTCTGGCCGCCTGCTTGCATGAACAACATGAAGTTCTTCACCACATCCAGCAAATGAGCAGGGGTGAGCAACCCGGCGATCAAGCGTTCCTGTTCGGAAATGGCCGCCTTGCCCAGCGCCTGCGCCACCTCAATCTCGCTACCGCAGCCATCAGGGCCGACCACCGACTTCCACTGGGCGTAGTGCGCGCCAACGGTTGCCTGACACGCGGGCCGCAATCATGTGGCGATCCCGGGCAGCCATGACCGTGCGCAAGCAGGCTTCTTCGGCCAATGACAGATAGCGAACGACCTTGCGGGATTGTCCGCCCTTGATGCGCGTCCCCAGCAGCGGGTTGGTGGTGATCAGCCCCCAGCTGACCGCTTTGGACAGCGCAGCCCGCAGGCACGCAAGGTCACGCGCAGCAGTTGAACGGGTGGGCGGGGATTTGGTCTTGTCGGTGGGGGTCGTCAGGCGTTGTTGCAGCCATTGGTCCGCCCATGCGGTGTTGAAGCCGGTCAATGGGTCGCCCAGATGATCTGCGAACACTTGCTCCAGCCGATTGGCGTACATGTGGCCGCGCTTGAGCTCCAACGTCGCCCAAGCGCGATATCGCTGATCGATGAAGTCTTGCAGGGTGGGGGCGAGGGACCTGCTGTTTCCGATCCGAGGTAATCCCGATTGCAGGTACTCAGCGATGGCGTGGGTGGCTTGTGCGCGAGCTAGATCCAACGGGATTGCAGTCGTAGGTCCGATGGTGCGTCGCTTCCCGTGCGCCCAAGACACGATCCATGCTTTATGGCCCGATGGCTGCACCCGCAAGATCAGCCCTCGTACCTGGGCATCCCGGATCTCATAGGGTCGCTCTTGGGGTTGATAGGTTTCGACTTGGCGTTTGGTCAGCTGGACCCGCATTGAACCGGCTTCCGTAAGTTGGCTTACCGCCAAGATAGGACGCCGGGATGGGCGGAGGCTGGATACGGATTGTCCGCGTTTGGCGACCTGGGGGAGCGATGCTGCGGGGTGCTCGGCCACCGGTGCTTTCGGTTGTCCCGGCGTGCGGACTCGTTGATTAGCAAGCAGTGTCTTTGCTTTGCTCCTCCGGCTCCGTAGGTGGACTGATCCTGCTCTTCGCTCGGGGGACTACTCTCCTGGCGTAGGCGAACGGCTGCGAGTCCTGCAAGGGGCGTTTTGCGTGACGCGGGCAACAGCGCTATGCTCGGTTCACCGTGTGGGGCGGTAGCTCAGCTGGGAGAGCGTCGCGTTCGCAATGCGAAGGTCGGGAGTTCGATCCTCCTCCGCTCCACCAAGTCTTCAAGCAAAGAAGCCGCATCGGATGATGCGGCTTCTTTGCGTTTTTGCGCTAGGAATAGGCGGTTTGGCGAATTTTTCGCCATGTGGCAGCGCGGCTTCTGCGTGTGAACCCTCGCTACACAAGGCATTTCGAGGAATTTTCGGCGGATGTGAAAAATTTTGTGAAATTGGCTTGCCGAAACCGACATAGCTCCGTAATATACGCCTCCTCGACGGCAGCAACGCCGACGAAAACAAAACAAAGTGGCCGAGTAGCTCAGTTGGTAGAGCAGGGGATTGAAAATCCCCGTGTCGGCGGTTCGATTCCGTCCTCGGCCACCAAAATTTCAAGGGTTCGCAGAAATGCGAGCCCTTTTTTGTTGTTCTTTTGCGCCGGATTTGCTCCGGTTGCGATTGTGGTGGTGCTTTGGGTTTGCGGTTTGTGGGAGCGGCTTGAGCCGCGAAGCTGGGGTTGCCGAGTTTGCAGTGCGAGCTTGCGATCTGATGGATCGTTTGCTTCGCGGCTTACGCCGCTCCTACAAGAGCGGATCTGCGGGTTCTTTGGTGGTTCTGCCGAGCATGGCTCGGCACTACAGCTGACGCGGCCCCGATTTGGTCGGGGCTGTGATGCTCAGTTGCTTGGGAGCAATGGGCGCAGTACGGGTTCCAGCTGTTCGCGACGCCAGCCGGCGAGGGCGGTCGGCCAGTTGCCACTTTCCAGCAAGGCCTCCAGGTGCTTGCGCGAGGCGAGCAGGCCGTCCGGCAATCCCAGCTCGGCGGTGCGCTTGCTGACGGCGTCCTGCAGGCGCTTGAGTGCGCTCTTGTTGCTGTCGGTGGCCGGCAGGGCCATCGGTGCGTCGGCTTCGTCGGCAAGCGGGGTGTTCAGTGCTTCCCATACCTGCTGGGCCAACTTGCGCGGGGCCTTGGGGAAGCGGCCGAACAGCTTCAGCATGGCGTCGTAATCGGCTGGCGGGGTGCGCGCCAGCACGTTGGCAAGTTCATTGTCCAGGATCCAGCTGCGCGGCTTGTCGCTGCTGCGGGCCTGCTGGTCGCGCCAGCGCAACAGGCGCAACAGGCGCAGCTGGGCGTCGCGCTCCAGCACCTGCGAGGAGCGCATCGACAGGTGTGGCCAATGCTCGCCTTCGTCACCTTCGACGCTGGCCAGCAGGCGTTCGCCATCGTCCTGCAGCCATTGCATGCGATCTGCAGCCTGCAGCTTGGCGCTGATGGTGTCGTGCATGGCGAACAGGTATTCGACATCTTCGGCGGCGTATTCCAGCTGTGCGTCGCTGAGCGGGCGCTTGAGCCAGTCCGAGCGGGTCTCGCCCTTGGGCAGGGTAACGCCGGTGATCTCGGCAACCAGCTTCTGATAGCCCATGCCGCCGCCGATGCCGGCCAGTGCGGCGCCGATCTGGGTGTCGAACAGCGGCCGCGGCAGCGCGTCGCAGGCGCACTTGAAGGCGACGAGGTCTTCGCTGGCGCTGTGCATGATCTTGGTGATCGAGGTATCGGTCAGCCAGGGCTTCAGTGCCTCGCACATGCCGGGGATCAGCGGGTCGATCAGCAGGATTTCATCGCCGACCGCCATCTGTACCAGGGCCAGCTGCGGCCAATAGGTGCGTTCGCGGATGAATTCGGTATCCAGCCCGATCCGGCTCGGGCGCTGGCGGTAGCGTTCTTCCAACTCCGCCGGGTGTTTGATCCAGTAAGCCACGTGGGGTTCCGTCAACTGCAGGGTTTGCTCAGGCAGGCGAGAATAGCCTAACGTCGGGCCGCTCCCGGGAAAGTGTGCAAGGTAATGGAGGCGTTTTTGGGTAAAACCGGCCAAGTGTTGGGTCTGACGGCGCTGTTGCTGGCGCTGGCGGGGTGTAGCGGCAGCGCGCCGCAAGCGCCGTTGGCTGCGCCAAATGCCGAGCCAGCGAAGAAGCCAAGCCTGGCCGAGCGGCTGGAGGCGAGGGCTGAGGCACGTGCCGAAGCCAAGGCCGAGGCAGCTGCGGCAGCAAAGGGCCAGCCCGCAACGCCGGATCCCACCCCGCAGCTTGAGGACATCACGTTGCCGGTCTGGAGCGCGCCGGAAGTCAGCCTGCAGCCCGGGCAACTGGCCGAAGCGCGCAAGGCGGCCGACAAGGCGCTGGCCGAGGACAGGCTGTACCGCGAGGCCGAGGATGCCATTCCGCTCTACCTGGCGATCCTGGCGCAGCAGCCGAGGGACCGGGCCGCGCAGCGCGGCCTGGACAAGGCCCGGCAGCGTCTGCGCGCGCAGGCAAGCGCCTTGATGGCGCAACCGGAGAATCAACGCCAGGCCCTGGCCCAGGCTGCCGAGATCGCTGGCGTAGCGGTGGCGTTGGCGCCCGAGGGCAAGGCCGAGCAGGCCTTGCAGCAGCGCATCGCAGTGGCGCGGCGGTTGCTGGCGCTGAACCGCGCCGGCGAACAGGCGCTGCGCCAACACCAGTTTGGCGAGGATGGCGGCGGCGCACAGGCGGCGTTCCGCGAAGTGCTGGCGTCCGATCCACTCAACAGCCGCGCCCGGCAGGGCTTGGCGGCGGTGGAAAGCGGCCTGATCCGCCGCGCCGAACATGCCGCGGCAATGGACTCGGACTTCGAGGCGGCCGCGCGCTGGTTGGACAAGGCCACCACCATCCGTGGCGAGGCCGTGACCTTGAAGGATGCACGTGCGCGCATCGAAGGCATCCGCACCGCCCAGCTTGATGCGCTGCGCGAAGGCGGCCTGCGTGATCTGGTCTCATCCAAGGGGCTGAAGGATGCGCGGCTGAAGCTGGCCCAGGCCGAGCGCATCGCGCTGCCCGGCGACCGCACCGTGGTCCTGCTGCGCGAGCGCATCGAGCTGGTCACCCATTACGGCAGCTTCCGCCCGGGGCAGGTGTTCAGCGATGCCCTGGCCGATGGCAGCCGGGGTCCGCAGATGGTGGTGGTGCCCTATGGCAGCTTCCAGATGGGGGCGACGGAGGGCGAGATCGGCAGCGCCGATGCCGAACGTCCGCAGCATCTGGTGAGCTTCGAGCGCGGTTTTGCGATGTCGATCACCGAGGTTACCGTGGCCGACTTCCGTCGCTTCGTGGAGGCCGCCAAGGCGCGCCCGCGCGCGACCCGGCGCGGCCATTCGATTGTCTATGACGAGCGTAGCGGCAACTTCATCCGTCGCAGCGGGGTGGATTGGCAGTCCGATTACAACGGTGCCAAGGCCGCGCCCAACAGTCCGGTGATGCATGTCAGCGTCCGCGATGCTGAAGCCTATGCGGCGTGGCTGTCCGATCAGACCGGACGCTACTACCGCCTGCCCAGCGAATCGGAATTCGAATATGCACTGCGGGCTGGCAGCCAGGGCCGCTATCCGTGGGGGCGATCGATGACGCCGCCGGAGAACGCCGGCAACTTCACTGGCAGCCTGGATGTATCGCCCAGTGGTCGGCACTGGAACAATGCCTTCGTCGGCTATGGCGATGGGTTCTGGGGCACCGCGCCGGTGGCGATGTTCAGTGCCAATGCCTGGGGCCTGCACGACATCAGCGGCAACGTCAGCGAGTGGGTGGCCGATTGCTGGCACGCCAGCTACCGGCGTGCGCCGGCCGATGGCGCGGCCTGGTACAACCCGGGTTGCCGGCAACGGGTGATCCGCGGTGGCAACTGGGCCAATGCGCCGGAGCAGACCCGTGCGGCGTGGCGGCAATCACAGGACTCGGACGTCACCTCGGCGCGCATCGGTTTCCGCCTGGTACGCGGAATTTGACCTTGCAGCGGCCTGCGCTGGCGGTACCATCGGCGAGGGCCAGCCCGGCCCAGACGGAATCCAACCATGCGACAAGATCCTTTCGGTAACCAAGGCAATGGCGGTCAACGTCGGCGTGGCGGCGGCCTGTTCGGGAATATACGCTGGGTGATCCTGCTGGGCTTCGCGGTCTATGGCGGCTGCTACTACTTCGGCAACCGCTCGGTGGACCCGTATACCGGCGAGAAGGTGCTGATCGACAGCTCGCTCAATGCCAGTGAAGAGAAGGCGATGGGCCTGCAGGCCTACCAGGAGATCCTGGCGCAGGAGCGGCCGGTCGATCCAAATTCGCAGATCGCCCGCCAAGTGCGCGAGATCGCCAGTCGCCTGATCGCCAAGGTCGACGTGGTGGAAACCTCGCTGGCGCAGGAGCACGGCCTGCAGCCGCAGCACTTCGCCAAGGACTTCGAGTGGGACGTGAACGTGCTGCAGTCCGATGAGGCCAATGCGTTCTGCCTGCCCGGCGGCAAGATGGCGGTCTATACCGGGCTGATTCCGGTTGCACAGAACGCAGATGCCCTGGCGGTGGTGATGGGGCACGAAATCGCCCACGCCTTGTTACGGCATGGAGCCCAGCGCATGGCCCAGCAGAAGCTGACCCAGATCGGGCAGATGGCTGGCGCGGCCAGCGGTATGGATGTTCAACAGCAGCAGATGATGATGTCGGCCATGGGCTACGGCTACCTGCTGCCGTATGCGCGCTCGCATGAAACCCAGGCAGATGAAGTCGGGCTGATGCTGGCCGCAGCTGCCTGCTTCAACCCGGAAGAAGCGGTGCCGCTATGGCAGCGCATGAGTCAGGCCAGTGGCGGGCAGGCGCCGCCGGAGTTCTCATCCACCCATCCCAATCCCGGCACCCGCATCCAGAACCTGCAGGCCTTGATGCCCAAGGCGCTGGAGTACAAGCAGCGCTTCTGCACCGTCGGCGCTGCAGCCAGGTAACACGCGGCGCAGCGGACTGCACAGGGACATAACGAACGCCGGAGGATGCTCGCCGGCGTTCTTGCTTTGTGGCCAGAGGTTACGGATGCGACGTGGTGCGTTGTTGGCTCTTGGTGTGTTGTTGATCGTGGTGGCGCTTGGCTGGGGCTGGGCGGCACACGCCAGGCAGTTATCCGCAGGTCGCTACGGCCGTGTGCAGGTGGTGGAGCCGCCGGTCGCGCCGCGTGGTCTGGTGATCTATTTCGCAGACCCGGCCTTGCCACGTGCGCAGCGCAGGCAGTTTGCCGGGCAGCTGGCACACGCCGGCGCATGGGTGGCGGTGGTGGACGCAGCGCGTTATCGACAGCGGCTGCAGAAGGGCAATGGCAGCTGCCGGGCGATGGCCGATGATGCGGCGCTGCTTGCCCAGAAGCTGCTCAAACGCGAGCGTGCCGAGCAGTTCTACCTGCCGGTATTGGTCGGTCAGGGCAGCAGTGCAGGCTTGGTGCGCGACAGCGCAGCCGGTGCTGCAGCCGGCGAATTCGCTGCCGCCCTGGTTGCTGCGGATGGCGCAGCAGCGAGTGACGCGGGTTGTGTTGGCGGAACGGCCACCGTGCAGGTCAAGTCCTTGCCGACGGATGCGTTGTTGGCGGCGGTGCCGGCGGCGCTGCACGCCGCACCTGCATCGGGGGTGGCGACGCTGCCCTTGGTGGAGATGCCGGTTGCAGGCAGCAAGCGGCTGGTCGTGTTGGTCTCCGGTGACGGTGGCTGGCGTGACCTGGACAAGGGGCTGGCGCACGAGCTCAACCAGCGCGGCATTTCCGTGGTCGGCTGGAACAGCCTGCGCTACTTTTGGAAGAAACGTACCGCTGCCCAGATAGGTGCCGATCTGGACAATGTGATGCGTACCTATCGGCAGCGCTGGCAGGCTGACGACGTGGCGCTGGTTGGCTATTCGTTTGGCGCGGATGTGCTGCCCTTTGCCTATCCGCTGCTCAGCGGGGAGCAGCGCCGCGCGGTACGGTTGGTGTCGCTGTTGGGGCTTGCCCACGGTGCTGACTTTGAGGTGCGCGTAGGCGGCTGGCTGGGCTGGTTCCGTGCCCAGGAAGTGCCTGTGCAGCCTGCGTTGGCCGGCTTGCAGCCAGTCGCGCACCAGTGCATTTACGGCGTCGATGAGAAAGACAGCCTTTGCCGCGACCTGCGAGGTGATGCGCACATGCAGGTGGTTGAGCTCCCTGGTGGGCATCACTTCGATCGTGACCCGGGCAAGCTGGCGCGGATCATTGTCGATCGTTGGGATGCGGCGCCGGCTCAGCCCTGAGTGGAATCGCCGGGCGCTGGTTTTGCGCTGATCTGCTCAACCCTCAATTGCAGCTCGCCTTCACCCAGACGGGCGCGCAGCTGTTCGCCGGGCTTGACCTGCTCGGCGCTGCGGACAAGGGCGCCGTCCTCAAGCGTGGTCAGGATCGAATAACCACGAGCCACGGTAGCCAGGGGGCTCACCGCTTCCAGTGAGCGGGCGACGCCGCGCAGACGCAATGCATCGCGCTGCAACTGGCGCGCCATCGCCGCATGGGCGCGCGGTGCCAGGGTTGCCAGCTTCTCGGCCAATGCGTTCAAGCGTCGCTGTGGCTGGGTGCTGCGCAGCACGGTGGCGGCGTGGCGGAGTCGAGATGCGCGACGTTCCTGTTGCTGCTGCCAGGTGGCGTGCAGGCGTGCGAAGGCGGCTTCCTGTCGATGCTTGAGCAGGTTCAGCCGTGCCTGCGGGCTATGCGCCTGCAGCCGCAAGGCTGCACGGTCGGCGCGCTGCATGGCCTGGCTCATAGCGTGTACCTGCAGCTGTTGCAGGCGTTGCGCCAACCGGCGTACCCGCAGCGCAAGATCGCGTTGGTCCGGGACCAGCAGCTCGGCGGCCACGGAAGGCGTCGGTGCGCGCAGATCGGCGGCGAAGTCGCTCAGGCTGAAGTCGGTTTCGTGGCCTACCGCCGAAACGACCGGCGTGTTGCTGGCGGCGACTGCACGCGCCAGCTGTTCATCGTTGAATGCCCACAGGTCTTCCAGTGAACCACCGCCGCGGGTCAGCAGGATCACGTCGTAACGGCCACTGGCATCGGCCTGGCGCAGCAGCGAGGTGATCTGCGGAGCGGCGGTGGCGCCCTGTACCAGCGACGGCAGCAGCTCGACTTCCAGCATCGGGAAGCGCCGCTCCAGCACGCTCAGTACGTCACGCACCGCCGCGCCACTGGGCGAGGTGATCACCGCAAGGCGGCGCACGTGCGCTGGCAGCGGACGCTTGCGCGCCGGGTCAAACAGGCCCTCGGCTTCGAGCCGGGCCTTGAGTTCGTCGTAGGCACGGCGCAGCGCGCCTTCGCCTGCTTCCTCCATGTGGTCGAGGATCAGCTGATAGTCGCCGCGTGCTTCGTACAGGGTCAACCGGCCACGCACCAACACGCGCATGCCTTCGCGCGGGAGGAACTTCAGCCACTGGCTCTTGGGCTTGAACATCGCTGCACGCACCTGGGCGCGCGCGTCCTTCAAGGTGAAGTACAGATGTCCGGAGGCGGGCCGGCTGACACTGCCCAGTTCGCCTTCCACCCAGACCATCGGGAACGTGCTCTCCAGAAGGTCGCGCGCCAAGGTGTTGAGTTGGTTGGGGGTGAGGACGTCGTTGCTGGAGGTCATGGTTGAACTGCTATGCCGGTGGGACGCTCGGCCGCGCCGGGGGCGCAGACGAGCTGACGGCCGCTATCTTACGGGAGCGACTGTGCTAGTCGAAGAAATCGAACAGGGAGATGTCCAGATCGGGGAAATCCAGCCAGGACAGGTCGAAATCAAACCAGCTCGCGCTACTGTCGGTCGCCATCGAGCGCAGCATTTCTGCTTTCATTGCGGCGTAGTCGCAGGCTTCACCACTGGCTGCATGTAACTGGTCAAAGTCGGAATGGGTGTTGAACAGGGCGTGTGACCAACATTCGAGATCGATGTTGATCTTGCTGCGCCGGTTGGCATCGCGCACCTGTTGCACCGAGTAGAAGTTGCGCTTGCCGTAGTGGCGAAGCAGGTCGTCGCCGACCAGTTGGGCTTGGCGGCGCTTGTCCTCAGGCGCGATGGCGCAGGGGGTGGGCAATAGTTCGTTGCTCATTCACATTCCTTGTGGCGATTGCGGGGAGCGATGGTGTTGGAATCGAAAGGGGACTAACGCTTCTGCGCCGCGTCAGCGTGCCGCTGCAGGGCCCATTGCACATGCTCACGCACCACTTCGGAAGCGTGCGACTGACGACTCAGCAGTGCGTTCTGCGCGGCAGCCGAAGGTGTTGCATTGCCCAGCGCCACGGCAATATTGCGCAGCCAACGCTCATGGCCGCTGCGGCGGATCGGGCTGCCTTCCGTGCGGCGCAGGAACTCGTCTTCTTCCCAGGCGAACAGCTCGGGCAGGGTGGCGGTATCCAGATTGTTGCGGGCGCGGAAGTCCGGCTCGTCGGTGCGCCGGGCGAACTTGTTCCACGGGCACACCAGCTGGCAGTCATCGCAGCCATAGATGCGGTTGCCCATCAGCGGACGCATGTCCAGCGGAATCGCGCCTTCATGCTCGATGGTCAGATAGGAGATGCAACGGCGTGCATCCAGCCGGTGCGGGGCAATGATGGCGGCAGTGGGGCAGACATCGATGCAGCGCGTGCAGCTGCCGCAATGCGCGGTGGCCGGCACATCCACCGGCAATGGCAGGTCAACGTAGATCTCGCCGAGGAAGAACCAGGAGCCGCCGTTGCGGTCGATCAGGCAGGTGTGTTTGCCGATCCAGCCCAGCCCGGCATTGCGCGCGAGTGCGCGCTCCAGCACAGGAGCGGAGTCGACGAAGACCCGGTAGCCAAACTGACCGATCTCGCCGGCGATGCGCTCGGCCAGCTTCTGCAGGCGGTTGCGCATCAGCTTGTGGTAGTCGCGGCCCAGCGCGTAGCGCGCCACATAGGCGCGCTCGCCATCATTCAAGGTTGCCCAGGCTTCGGCATCGTCCTTGTGACCGTAATCCAGGCCGACCGAGATCACCCGCAGCGTGCCGGGCAGCAGTTCCTGTGGGCGTGCCCGCAAGGTGCCGTGGCGCGCCATCCATTCCATCGTCCCGTACAGGCCCTTGCCCAGCCAGTCGGCCAGGTGCGCTTCATCCTCGCCCAGCTCGATGCCGCTGACCCCGCAGCGCTGGAAGCCTGCCTCACGGGCAAGCTGGCGGATGCGCAGCGACAACTGCGCCGGATTTGCGGCGGTAACGGCTTCAGACATGGCGCAAGTATAGAATTGCCGGCATGTCAGAGCCCGTCGAATTGTTCGATATCGCCGCTGCCCGCCAGATTGATGGGCAAGCGACCGCTGCCCTGGGCGGTGATGCGTACCTGCTGATGCAGCGCGCCGGCCACGCTGCGTGGCAGACCGCTCTGCAGTATTGGCCGCAGGCGCGGCGCATCGTGGTGGTGTGCGGGCCCGGCAACAACGGCGGCGACGGCTATGTGCTGGCCCGTCACGCCCGCCAGTCCGGACGTGACGTCAGCGTGCTGCACCTGCCGGAGGCGTCGCCGCGCACGGCCTTGGCGCAACGCGCCTGCACCGATTACCTGGCTGTTGGCGGCCACGTTGAGATTTTGCCGCATTGCCTGCAGCAGGCCGATCTGATCGTCGATGCGCTGTATGGCATCGGCTTCAGCCGCGCGCCAGATACCGAAGACGCTGCCCTGATTGCAGCAATGAATGCTGCGTCTGCGCCGGTGTTCGCGCTGGATGTGCCCAGTGGCGTTGATGCGCTCAGCGGTAACGTAATGGGCGCTGCGGTGCGTGCAGCGCGGGTATTGCAGTTCATCGTGCCGCACCAGGGGCTGCACACCGGTGCGGCGCTGGAGCACGCTGGGCAGCGCCTGCTGGCTGATCTGGAGGTGCCCGCGTTTGCGTTCGACGGTGTCAGTGCGAGCGCGCTGCGCTGGGCCAGGCCGCAGTTGCTGCGGATGCTGCCACCGCGTCGGCTCAATACCCATAAAGGCGAATCCGGGCATGTGCTGTGCGTCGGCGGCAACCATGGCACTGGCGGCGCGGTGATGCTTGCAGCCGAGGCTGCGCTGCGCAGTGGTGCCGGTCTATGCAGCGTTGCAACGCGCGCGCTGCATGTGGCGCCGTTGTTGGCGCGTTGTCCCGAAGCGATGGTGCACGCCGTCGATAGTTCCGAGGATTTCGCGCCATTGCTGGCACGCGCCACTGTCATCGCGCTTGGGCCCGGACTGGGCCAGGATGATTGGGCGCATGCCTTGTGGTCGGCGGTGCTGGGCAGCGGCAAGCTGCTGGTGCTGGATGCCGATGGTTTGAATCTGCTGGCCGCTGAGCCGCGGCCGCTGCCGCAGGCGATTCTCACCCCGCACCCGGGCGAGGCGGCGCGCCTGCTAGGCACCGATACCGCCAGTATCCAGCGTGATCGTTTTGCTGCAGCGCATGCCTTGGCAGCGCGCTATGCGGCAGTGGTGGTGCTCAAGGGCGCCGGTACGGTGATCGCAGCGCCCGGGCAGCTGCCGCGGGTGATTGCCGCGGGAAATCCGGGCATGGCGGTCGGCGGCATGGGCGATCTGCTGACCGGCGCCATCGGCGCCGTGTTGGTGCAGGGCCTGTCGCTGTTTGATGCGGCCAGCACAGGTGCCTTGCTGCACAGCCTGGCTGGCGATGCGGCGGCCACCGAAGGTGAGCGCGGGCTGTTGCCGCGCGATCTATTGCCGCACCTGCGGGCGCTGGCCAATCCATAATGTCTCCCATGATCGAATTGTCATTGCCCCACGCCGAGAGCACCGACCTGCTGGGTCAGGCCTTGGCACAGACCCGGCCCGCGCAGGCGGTGGTTCACCTGCAAGGTGATCTTGGCGCCGGGAAATCCACCTTGGCCCGGGCCCTGCTGCGCGCGCTGGGCGTGCAGGGGCCTATCCGCAGCCCGACCTACACCTTGATCGAGCGTTACCCGCTGGATGCCGGCGAAGCCTGGCATCTGGATCTGTACCGGATCGGCAACGCCGGTGAGCTGGATTTCCTGGGACTGGACGATGCCAGCGCCGACCTGTGGCTGATCGAATGGCCCGAGCGCGGGGCTGGCGGATTGCCGCCGTTGGACCTTGTGGTGGCGCTGGAGATCGACGGCCATGGCCGCCGTGCGCGGCTGCAGGCATATAGCCCGACCGGTGAGGCCTGGCTGCAGCGCTTGCGCAAAACGCAACACTTGCAGGGGCTTCCTGCCCTGTAACAACAGGAAGTTACGGCAGGTTGCGGATTATTAAGGGAAAAAATGTTGCAATTACCGAAATCCGGTGATTGAATCCGCCCATGACTACGGGAAACCGCCTGTTCGCATTGTCTGTCGCCGTTGCCGGCCTGTGCCTGGCCAGCGCTTCCGCGTGGGCCGGTGAGGTCCGTGGGCTCGGTTTGAGCGCTGGCGCAACCGGCACCCGCGCCGAGATCCAGCTCGCTGGTGGTGGCAGCTACAAGACCATCAGCCTGGCCGGCCCCAACCGTCTGGTCATCGATTTCCCCGAATCCACCGGCGTGCGCGGCCTCAAGCTGCCTGCGCCTGCAGGTGTGGTGACGGCCGTGCGCACCGGGAACCCGGTCCCCGGTACCTTCCGTATCGTGTTCGACCTGGCCGAATCCGTGGCTGCCTTCAAGCCGCAGATGCAGGGGCAGGGCGCCGAATCCAAGTTGCTGATCGAATGGCCGGGTGAAACCGCGCCGCGGCGGGCAGCTGTTGCTGCCGCGCCCAGCGCAAGCTCGCCAGCGCTGGTGCCCGCTGCCGCTCCCGTGGTGAATCCAGAGCAGGCACGTGCCGAAGCCGCCCGCGCCACCGCTGCATTGACCGCTGCGGTGCGTCAGCAGGCGACCACACCGCCACCGGTGCCGGTCCAGGCTACTCCAGGTCCGGCAGCTGCAGGCGCGACGACCGTCGTCGCCAGCAGCGGCAATACGCCGGTTGCCGCTTCGACATCTTCACCGGCTGCGATCCTCAATGGACATGGCACCCCGGTCCGCACCACCATCGCTACCGGCGTGCCCACTCCGATCGTGGCAAGTCCAGCTGCTGCGGCACCTGCGGCTGCCGCACCGGTCGCTGCAGCGCAGACGCCTGCGCCGCGCCCGGTCATGCCAAGTGACGCGTCACGAATTCGGATGGCGCCGGGAATGCGCAATCTGGTGGTTGCCATCGATCCGGGCCACGGTGGCCAGGATCCGGGTGCCGTCGGCCCCACTGGCAAGCGCGAGAAGGACGTGACGTTGGCGGTTGCACGTGAACTTGCCCGCCAGGTCAATGCAACGCCGGGCCTGCGCGCGTTCCTGACCCGCGACACCGACGTGTTCATCCCGCTGCCGATGCGCGCCCAGCGTGCACGTGCGGCCAGGGCTGACATCTTCATCTCGATCCACGCCGATGCGGCCGAGAATCGCTCAGCGACGGGTTCCTCTGTCTATGTGCTGTCGACCAAGGGTGCGTCCTCGCAGCGTGCGCGTTGGCTGGCGGACAAGGAAAACGCCGCCGATCTGATTGGCGGCGTCAGCCTCAGCCGTACCGAAGGCACCTTGGCCAACGTACTGCTGGATCTGGCCCAGAGCGGCAACATGAAGGCGTCGGAAGACGCGGCCGGGCACGTGCTCGGCGGCCTCAAGCGTATCGGCAACAACCACAAGCCCAACCTTGAGCGGGCCAACTTCGCCGTGCTGCGCACCTCCGACATGCCGGCAATGCTGGTCGAAACCGCGTTCATCTCCAACCCGGATGAAGAGCGCCGCCTGATTGATCCGGCCTACCAGCGCCGCATCGCCGGTGCCGTGCTCGATGGCGTGCACACCTTCTTCAGTCGTCAGCCACCGCCGGGCACCTTGTTCGCCGCCCGCGCCCAGGCCGAGATGGATGCTGCCGCTGGCACCGTTGCGGGTGGTAGCAAGTAAGACTGCGCTTGTTTGAAGCCCCTCTCCCTGCGGGAGAGGAGTTGGGGTGAGGGTGGGGCGAAGTAAGGATCGATGAACTACCCGTCCTTGTCCGGCTTTTCTGCTGAAGTCTCACATTGTCAGCAGGCTTACCCTCATCCGCCCCTTCGGGGCACCTTCTCCCGAAGGGAGAAAGGATTGGCGCCTTGGTCGCGGTGTTCGGTCCATGCTCGGCTATCATCGTCGGCATGCATGAAGTCAGCCTGATCCCCCGCCAAGCCTCGTTCCTCTATCGCGCCACAGCCTCGCTATTGACCGGCGGTGCGGCATGAATGCGATCCGTCCGCTGCCGGAAATCCTGATCAACCAGATCGCCGCCGGCGAAGTGGTCGAGCGGCCCGCCTCGGTGGTCAAGGAGCTGGTCGAGAACGCGCTTGATGCCGGTGCCACCCGTGTCGATATCGACCTGGAGGAGGGCGGGGTACGCCTGATCCGCATCCGCGACAACGGTGGTGGCATCGCCGCCGAGCAGCTGCCGCTGGCAGTGTCGCGTCACGCCACCAGCAAGATCGCCAGCCTGGATGACCTGGAATCGGTGGCCACGCTGGGCTTCCGTGGTGAAGCGCTGCCGTCGATTGCCTCGGTCAGCCGCTTCACCCTCGCTTCGCGCCGTGCCGATGACGAGCACGGCTCCGCGTTGCAGATCGAGGGCGGCAAGCTCGGTGATGTCACCCCGCGTGCGCATGCACCCGGCACCACGGTCGAGGTGCGCGAGCTGTTCTACAACGTGCCGGCCCGGCGCAAGTTCCTGCGCGCCGAACGCACCGAGCTTGGCCACATCGAGGAGTGGCTGCGTTCACTGGCGTTGGCCCGTCCAGACGTGGAACTCCGTGTCTCGCACAATGGCAAGCCTTCGCGCCGCTACAAGCCCGGTGATCTGTATTCGGATGCGCGTCTGGGCGAAACCCTGGGCGAGGACTTCGCACGCCAGGCGCTGCGCGTGGATCACAGTGCGGCCGGCCTGCGCCTGCATGGGTGGATCGCGCAGCCGCAGTATTCCCGCGCCAGCGCGGACCAGCAGTACCTCTACGTCAATGGTCGCTCGGTGCGTGATCGCAGCGTCAGCCATGCGGTGAAGATGGCCTACGGCGATGTGCTGTACCACGGCCGGCAGCCGGCCTACGTATTGTTCCTGGAGCTGGACCCGACCCGGGTCGACGTCAACGTGCATCCGGCCAAGCACGAAGTGCGCTTCCGTGATTCGCGGTTGATCCATGATTTCGTCTACCGCACTCTGAAAGACGCGCTGGCGGAAACCCGCGCCGGCATGGAGCCAGCCGCAGCGCAGACACACCCGGCTGACCCACAGGCGCAGCCAACGCCCGGTTACAGCGCAGGTGGCTACATGCTGTCGCGCCCTGGCGGCAGTGCAGGTGGTGGTGGCAATGGCAATTGGCAGGCGCGGCAGTCGCCGCTGGGCCTGCAGGTGGCAGAAGCGCCCTCGGCATATGCGGCGCTGTACTCATCCGTGAATGGCGATGCGGATCTGCCGCGGCAGATGGATGCGGGCCCATCCCTGCCGCCGACCTCCAATGAGGCCGGCGTGCCGCCGCTGGGCTACGCGATCGCCCAGTTGCACGGCATCTATATCCTGGCCGAAAACGCCGAAGGCCTGATCGTGGTGGACATGCATGCCGCCCACGAGCGCATCGGCTACGAACGCCTGAAGAACGCGCACGACGGTATCGGCCTGCACGCGCAGCCGCTGCTGGTGCCGATGACGTTGGCGGTTGGCGAGCGTGATGCCGATACCGCCGAGCGTGAAGCGGCGACCTTGGCGGCGCTGGGTTTCGAGGTCACCCGTTCCGGGCCCGGCTCGCTGCATGTGCGCAGCATTCCGGCGCTGCTGGCCAATGCCGAGCCGGAGGGCCTGCTGCGCGATGTGCTCGGTGATCTTCGCGAGCACGGCCAGAGCCGCCGCATCGCCACCGCGCGCGACGAACTGTTGTCGACGATGGCCTGCCACGGTGCGGTGCGCGCCAACCGGCGTCTGACCATCCCGGAAATGAATGCCTTGCTGCGCGATATGGAAATCACCGAGCGCTCCGGGCAATGCAACCACGGCCGCCCGACCTGGGCGCGCTTTTCCTTGGCTGAAATTGATCGCTGGTTCCTGCGGGGGCGTTGATGAAACACGTATTGGGGGGTGTGGCATTGCTCGCCGCGATGCTGCTCGGTGGCTGTGGCGATGACGCGAAGAACGCAGCGCCGACGGCGAAGGTTGATCCGGCGTTCGCGCAGGACAATGAACGCTGGCGCGAGCAACGGTTGACCGAATTGCTGGCTCCGGATGGCTGGACCAGTCTGGTTGGGCTGCATTGGCTGGACCTGAAAGCGCATTATATCGGCAGCGGCAGTACCAGTGGCGTCCGCCTGGCGGCGGGTCCACCGCGCATGGGAATGGTCACGCGCGTAGGCGACGGATGGTTCTTTACCCCGGAAGCCGGTGTCTCGGTGAAGGTGGACGGACAGGTGGTGAAGGGCCGCATCCCGCTGCACAGTGACCATGCCGAGGTGCCAACGCTGATTCATTTCGATGATGACAAGGGCACCTTGAGCCTGATCGAACGCGGGCCGCGTTTCGGGCTGCGGGTGAAGCATGCCGATGCACCCGCACGTGTGGATTTCACCCATCTGGATTACTGGCCGGCAGATCCAAGCTGGCGCATCACAGCACGGTTCGTGCCGCACGACGTCAACAAGACCATTCCGATCGTCGATATCACCGGCTTGACCACCGAGCTGGCCAATGCCGGGGCGATCGAGTTCGAGCGTGACGGACGAACCTGGCGGCTGGAAGCGCTGGGTGATGTGGGCCGCCCATTGCAGGTGATCTTCGCCGACCGCACCAGCGGCCGTGGCAGTTATGCGGCCGGGCGCTACATCGACGTGGATGTGCCGGACGCGAAAAGCCAGGTGGTGATTGATTTCAACCGTGCCTACAACCCGCCGTGTGCATTCACCCCGTTTGCGACCTGCCCGTTGCCGCCGCCGGAGAACCGCTTGGACATGGAAGTGACGGCTGGTGAAAAAGCCTATGCCAAGCACAAGCAGGAGCCAGCCGCATGAAGTGGATCACGCGTATGGGCATGTTGCTGGCCACCGGTCTGCTGGTTGCAGCACCCTTGTTGGCAAGTGCAGCCACGCCAAAGCCGGCCGCGAAGCAGCCACCGGTACCGCTGCTGTGGAAAGTGAGCGGCGGCCAGGGCAGCGATCTGTATCTGCTGGGTTCCTTCCATCTGCTCAAGGCCGATGACTATCCGTTGTCCGCCGATGTCGACCGGGCGTTCGCAGGAGCGCAGCGCCTGTTGTTCGAGCTGTCGCCGGAGGAAATGAACTCGCCGCAGCTGGCCACGCAGATGATGCAGGCGGCGCTGCGTCGTGATGGTCGCCAACTCAAGGATGATCTTGATCCGGCCACCTGGCAGCAGCTGGAACGATGGGGGGCGGCCAACAACATGCCGGTCGATCGGCTGGCTGGATTCAAACCCTGGTTCGTCGGCCTGACCATCAGCATCGCGCAGATGACCCGGCAAGGCTTGGACCCGAAGTCCGGGCTGGATCGGCATCTGATGGACCGTGCTGCGCAGGCCAGCAAGCCGGCTTCCGGTCTTGAAAGTGCGGCATCGCAGATCACCATGCTCGACAGCATGAGCATCGATGAGCAGCGCCAGTTGCTGCGCGAAGCCTTGGAACAGGTCGACAAGGGCGACGAGCAGAGCCGCCAGCTGCACGATGCCTGGCGCCGTGGCGATGATGTGATGTTGTGGCGGGACATGGCCGCGCAGATGAAACGCGAGTACCCGGGCCTGTATCAGCGGATCAACGTGGACCGCAACAATGCCTGGCTGCCCAGCCTGCAGCAGTGGTTGCAGCCAGGGCGCGGGAATACGCTGGTGGTGGTCGGTGCACTGCACCTGCTGGGCAGCGATGGCGTGGTCGAGAAGTTGCGCGCGCAGGGCTACAAGGTCGAGCGGATCTGCAGCGCCTGCAAGCGTTGAGTCTTTTTTGTGGGAGCGGCGTCAGCCGCGAAGCCGTTGGGTCTGATGCTGCAATAGCTTCGCGGCTTACGCCGCTCCTACAAAAAACAAAGCTCTACAAAGCAAAAGGCCGACGCTTGCGTCGGCCTTTTCGTTGCCCTCAGCGACCGCTGCGGGTCTTGCTTCCGGTGCCGCTCGGCGGCGGATCGGTTGGCTTGCTGGTGCCTGCCGGCGGGCGGGCGCCGCCAAAACCACCGCCCATGTTGCGCTGGAATTCCTGCCACAGCTCCAGGTTGCGCTCGGTGAGCTGGTTCATCATCGCCCACGGCGTCTGCCCGAGCAGGTTGCCCATCTGCTGGCGGAACTGCTGCTGCTGGTCCAGGAACACCTGCATGCTGCGCTCCAGGTAATTGCCCATGAAGCCCTGCAACGAGTCACCGTAGAAACGGATCAACTGGCTCAACAGCTGGGTGGACAGCATCGGCTCGCCGTCCTGCTCCTTGTCCGCGATGATCTGCAGCAGCACCGAACGGGTCAGGTCGTCGCCACTCTTGGCGTCGCGGACTTCGAAGTCCTCGCCGTCGAGGATCAACTGACGGACGTCTTCGATGGTGATGTAGCTGGAAATCTCGGTGTCGTAGAGCCGGCGATTCGGATACTTCTTGATGATGCGGGTCGCAGCCATTAAGCAGTCACTCGTCACGGTAGGTGCGCAGCATGGCGCAGTGCAGCAGGGCTTGCAACCGCCAAAAGTACAGGTTGCAAGCGTCGGGGAACTCCAGGTTTGTTGCGCAACATGAATCGCCATGGTGTGCAACATGGCGTGGGCGGTCAGCAGCTGGCTGTCACCAGCCCATGTGGTGACCACCGTTGATGTCCAGATTCGAGCCGGTGATCCAGCTGGCTTCCTCGGCAACCAGGAAGGCGACCGCGTAGGCGATCTCCTCCGGCTTGCCCAGGCGCCCGGTGGGAATGTCGGCAATGATCTTTGCCCGGACTTCCTCGGGAACGGCCATCACCATGTCGGTGGCCACATAGCCCGGCGAGATGGTGTTGACGGTAATGCCGAAGCCGGCATTCTCGCGCGCCAGGGAGATGGTGAAGCCATGCATGCCGGCCTTGGCGGCGGCGTAGTTGGCCTGGCCGTACTGGCCCTTGAGGCCGTTGATCGAGCTGATCTGGATCACCCGGCCCCAGCCGCGCTTGCGCATGCCCTCGATCACCGGACGGGTGACGTTGAACACGGAGTTGAGGTTGGTGTTGATCACCTCATGCCACTGTTCCGGGCTCATCCGATGGAAGGTGGTGTCGCGGGTGATGCCGGCGTTGTTGACCAGTATCTCCACCGGCCCCAGTCCGGCTTCCACGGCCTGGATCAGGGCGCGGCCGCTGTCCGGGTGCGCCACGTCGCCTTCGAACAATGCGATGTCATAGCCCTTGCTGCGCATGGTCTGCTGCCACTGCTGCGCCTTTTCGGCGTTGCGGTAGTTGGTGGCGACGCGGTGCCCTTGGTCGACCAGACGTTGGCAGATGGCAGTACCGATGCCGCCGGTACCACCGGTGACCAGTGCGACGCGCGATGTCATGGGCTCAACTCCAGGGCAGATGTGCAGGGCAGTCCCCGATTCTAATGAAACTGCGCTCAACCCGGGGGCTGCAGCGGGGCCAGAAGCGAGGTTTTTTGCAGCCGGGTCGGCTCGAAGGCGGCGGTCGCGTGCTGCAGCGCCTCGGCAACGCTGGTTGCAGCATCCAGGGCAGGCGGCGGCTGGCCCAGTGCCGCCCACAGCCAGCGCAGCACGGGCAGGGGCTGGGCGCTGTCCACGGGGATGGCGGCCTGCGACTTGGAGAGCTTCTGTCCGGCACTGTCCAGCAGCAACGGCAGGTGCAGATAGTGCGGGGTGGACAGGCACAGCGCCCGCTGCAGCAGGATCTGCCGGGCGGTGGAGTCGATCAGGTCAGCGCCACGTACCACGTGGGTGATGCCCTGCTCGGCGTCGTCCACCACCACGGCCAGCTGATAGGCCCAGTAACCATCGGCGCGCAGCAGGACCACGTCGCCGACGTCGCGGTCCACGTCCTGTTGCTGCCGGCCCTGCAGGGCGTCGTCGAAGCTGACGTGGCTGCCGTCGGCCACGCGTAGACGGATTGCTGGTTGCGGGCGCTGTTGGCTGGCAGCGCAGCGGCGGTGGATGCCGCCCTGGCTGGTGAGGTCGGCGCGGCTGCAGTGGCAGGCAAAGGCCTTGCCCTGATCCAGCAGTTGTTCGATGGCTGCCTGGTAAAAGGCGTTGCGCTGGCTCTGGAATTGCACCGGCAAGTCCGACGTCAATCCGAACGCGCTGAGCGTGGCTAGCTGTGAATCGACCGCGCCGGGGACTTCACGAGGGGGGTCTACGTCCTCCACGCGCACCAGCCATTGGCCACCGGCATGGCGGGCCAGCAACCAGCTGCCGAAGGCCGCCAGCATGGAGCCCAGGTGCAAAGGACCGGTCGGGGAGGGCGCAAAGCGGCCGCGGTAGGGAATAGCTGGCATCGAAACTGAATCGTCGGTCAGATTAATGCTTGAATTCAAGCTGTCTGCGCCGCAAATTGCCTCTATCTCCAATCCTTATGGATCTGTTTCCCATGTTTACCCGTATCGGGCTGTTTCTTCTGACCAACTTGGCAGTGCTGGCGTTGGCCAGTGTCGTCATGTCTCTGCTGGGGACTGACCCCTCGAAGATGAGCGGCTTGCTGGTCATGGCAGCCATCTTTGGCTTCGGTGGCTCGATCATCTCGCTGCTGCTGTCCAAGTTCATGGCCAAGCGCGGCACCGGCGCGGTCGTGATCACCGAGCCGCGCAACCAGACCGAGCGCTGGCTGCTGGACACCGTGGCCCGCCAGGCCAAGGCGGCCGGCATCGGCATGCCGGAAGTGGCGGTGTACGACGCTCCCGAGATCAATGCCTTTGCGACCGGCGCCAACCGCAACAACGCACTGGTGGCGGTGTCCACCGGCCTGCTGCACAACATGAGCGAGGACGAGGCCGAGGCGGTGCTGGGCCATGAAATCGCCCACGTTGCCAATGGCGACATGATCACCATGGCGCTGCTGCAGGGCGTGTTGAACACCTTCGTCATCGTGCTGGCGCGTGTGGTCGGCGGCATCATCGACAGTGCGCTGTCGGGCAATCGCGAAGGCGGCGGCCGTGGTTTTGCGTACTACATCATCGTGTTCGTGCTTGAGATGGTGTTCGGCCTGTTCGCAACGATGATCGCGATGTGGTTCTCGCGCCGTCGCGAGTTCCGCGCCGACCACGGCGGTGCGTCGCTGGCGGGTCGCCAGAAGATGATCGCCGCACTGGAGCGCTTGAAGCTCAACCACGGCCAGAGCACCTTGCCGACCCAGATCGCGGCATTCGGTATTGCCGGTTCCACTGCCAAGAAGTTGTTCTTGAGCCATCCGCCGCTGGAAGAGCGTATCGCCGCGCTGCGTTCCTCGACGGTGGCCTGAGCCGGCAATTGAAGCTGCTGCGCGCAGCGCGTGCGGCAACTGTCCCGGTTCCAGCACGGTTCGCAAGTGATTGACGACAACGCCCCGTAAGGGGCGTTGTCTGTTTTGCCGCCGCGGCTGTAGCTGTGCCCTCGTCGCTGACTGTGCATGCACGTAGCAGTTTTGCTTTTTGCCGTCCGTAGAAACCAGACACTTGTATTCTCGGTCCACGGGTTTGTGTCTACCCTTCTGGGCACTGCAGACGAATGGGGAGCATGTGGTGCAGGACGCGCAATATTGGGCAATGGAATTCTGGAATGGGCTGAGCGTGCTGGATTTGATCGGCGGCTCATTGCTTGGAGCGGTTCTTGGGCTGGCCTTGGGTGTGGCAGTGTGGATCGCTCTGGCGCGAAGGGGTGGCCTTGCCCGACGACGGCGTTGGCATCACTGGCTGATTGCCAGCTATGTGGTGGTGTTGCCGCTGCTGTTTGCCTTCATTGGGTTGCAGGTTGGGCTGGTTGCTGGTGGGCAGCGTGCGCTGTACAAACAGATCGATCACTTCCAGCCACATCTGCAGGCTGCGACCGAGCATTGGCTGCTCGAATTCGGGCAGTCGCTGGATACGCCGGAGTTGGAGGCAATGCTGCGCGATGATGTCACCGCGCACGATGCCGCGCGCATGGCCGTGGAGTCCTATCTGAGTGAGCATCGGCTGGCCGACGTGAGCATGCTCAGTGGCGAAAGCATGCCGCAACGCTTGGCGCGCAAGGGCATCGAGCACCTGCGCAGCGAAGTGATGCTGCAATGGGTGGAGGACAGCCTGGTGAAGGAGGTTGGTGGCCGCAGTGGGCTTGATAAAGCCGTGTTCCGCGAGGCGCTGGGCATGCGCATGAGCGAGCTGCTGCATACCAAGGGCGTGATCCGTCTATTGAAGGCGCAGATCAGCTCGATGATGCCGGGTATCTACTTTGGCTTGCTGTTGCCGCTGCTGATCGTGATGGCGCTGGTGGTGCTGGAGATCTGGTTGGCCGCCCGCCATGGCTGGGGCCGGCAGCCTGTGGCGGGTGCGGTGGTTCCTGCGGTGCCGGCTGGCTGATTGGCCCGACGTTGTGGGAGCCGCGTCAGCTGCGAAGCCGGCATTGCTGGGGCGCCGGCGGCTTGTGTCATCTGATGGATTTCCTGCTTCGCGGCTTGCGCAGCTCCCACAAGACAATCGGTGAACAGAGCTTTACCCACAAAAAATCCGATGCCAGGAGCCTGGCATCGGATTTCGAATGACTCGCTGCTTGTGGCAGCTGAATCAGAACTTCGGGTCGAACTCGGCAGCGTAGCCGGTGTTGACGATGACCTTCTGCAGGGCCTCGCACACCTTGATATTGCCGGCCACGACCTGCTGGGTCTCCGGGCCGCGCGAGTCCATGCGGTCCAGTGGCGCGCCGCGGTAGTTGCAGACCTTGCCGCCGGCTTCGCGAACCAGCAGCACGCCGGCAGCGATGTCCCATGCCTTCACGCCAGCCTCGAAGTAGGCGTCGGCACGGCCGCAGGCCACGTAGGCCAGGTCCAGCGCGGCTGAGCCGGTGCGGCGCACGTCTTCAGCCTGCACCAGCAGGGTATCGACGGTCTTGAGCTGGGTGCTGGCACGGCTGCGTTCGCGCGGGGCGAAGCCGGTGTGGATCATCGTGCCTTCCAGGTCCTTGCGGTCGGCCACCCGCAGGCGGCGGTCGTTGAGCACGGCGCCATTGCCCTTGGAGGCAGTGAACAGCTCGTTGCGCAGCGGATCGAAGATCACCGCATCGGTCGGCTCGCCGTTTTCAACCAGGGCGATGGAGACGCAGTAGTGCGGGAAGCCGCGCAGGTAGTTGCTGGTGCCATCGAGCGGGTCGATCACCCACATCATGCGGTTGACGCCCTGGATGCCACCTTCCTCACCGAAAATGCCGTATTCCGGGTAGGCGCGCTTGAGTTCCTTGACGATCACCTTCTCAGCGTCGGCATCGACTTCGCTGGCGTAATCCATCCGACCCTTCTGTACCACGTTGAGGGCTTCAAGCTTGTTGATGTTGCGGAGCAGGACGTTGCCGGCGAGGCGAGCGGCCTTGACCATGACGGTTACGGCGGGTTTCTGCATGGCGAAAGGCTCCCGTGAAGGCAGAGATCGGATTGGCGGGGGAAAAGAGCGGGTCCGGCGCATTGACCGGCCGCGCAGTTTACCATCTACAGCTGTCTCGCTCCTGATTTTTTAACGCCATGTCTGTTTCCGCTCATATTCGCTTCGTTCTTGTTGGCACCCAGCACCCCGGCAACATCGGCGCGGCGGCCCGTGCGATGAAGACCATGGGGCTGGCACGGCTGGTCCTGGTGGCCCCGGAAAAGCCCCTGGACGAGGACGCCTTCCGGCGCTCGGCCGGTGCCGAGGACGTGCTCGGTGATGCGCCGGTGTTCGCCAGCCTTGCCGAAGCGGTGGCCGATTGCCGCCTGGTGATGGGCTGTACCGCGCGCGCGCGACGGGTGCAGCTGGAAGAGCTGCTGCCGGAAGTGGCCGGACAACGCGCCGTGGCCAAGGCGGCCGAACCGGCGGAAGTGGCCTTTGTGTTCGGTCGCGAGCGCACCGGTTTGACCAATGAGGAGTTGCAGCTCTGCCATGCCGCCGTGCACATTCCGTCCGATCCCGAGTTCAGCTCGCTGAATCTGGCCGCCGCGGTCCAGGTCCAGGCCTACGAGGTTCGCATGGCGGTGCTGGAAGCGCAGCCCGGCGTGGCAGCGCCGGTGGTGGCTGAGCCTGGCCGCGACGAGGCCCCTGCCAGCCATGCCCAGTTGGAAGGGATGTTCGGTCAGTTGGGCGATACCCTGGACCAGATCGACTTCCACAAGGGTCGCGCTCCGGAATCGGCCATGCGCAAGCTCCGTCGTCTGTTCATGAAGGCGGATCTGTCCGAGCAGGAGGTCAGGCTGATGCGCGGCATCCTGTCCGATGCCCAGCGCATGGCCCGACTGGCCTCGACAGACAAGGGCTGAGGGCTGCATCACGCTTTGCTAAAAGCGGTACTCTGTGGGGATGGATTAGGGGGTGTCGTTTTGGGTGTCTTGCGATGGCTTTGGGGAGCCGCACTGACACTGGCTGCACTGCAGCCCGTTGCGGTGGGGGCGGTTGATCGTTCGGTATTGGTCTTGGGGCGGATCAGCGATGATCCGAAGTCGCATTACGACCAACTCAAGCCACTGCTGGACTATGTGGTGCCGCGCATGCGCGATGTCGGGATCGTCGAAGGACGCATCCTGATGGCCAAGGACGCGCAGCAGATGGGCAGCTATCTGCGGCGCGGCCGGGTTGATTGGGTCACCGAGACTTCGGGCACGGCGATGGCGCTGGGCCAGCGGGCGGGCGCCAAGCCCTTGCTGCTGACCGAGCGCAATGGCGTGGGCACGTATCACAGCGTGTTCTTCGTGCGCCGCGACAGCCCGATCACCACGCTGGAGGGGTTGCGCGGGCGTACCCTGGCACTGCAGAGCGCGCTGTCCACCAGTGCCTACCTGGTGCCGGCCATGGAGCTGCTCGACCACGACCTGCAGCCTGAAATCCTGCTGGACCCGCGCGACACCCCGGTCGAGGACTCGGTGGGGTATGTGTTCGTGCGCACGGAACTGAACATCTCCACCTATGTACACAAGCGGGTGGTGGATGCCGGGGTGATCAGCAGCATCGACTGGAGTGACGACCAGGCCATGCCGCCAGCCTTCCGCCAGGACATGCGGGTGCTGTACCGCAGCGAGCCGATCCCGCGTGCGGTGGAAATGGTGCGCGCCGACCTCGATCCGGCGGTACGTGATCGCCTGCAACAGGTGTTGCTGCAGGCCAGTAGTGACCCGGTGGCCGGGCCGGCGCTGGCCAAGTTTTTTGGAACCACGGGCTTTCACCCCGTCGACCCGGACAACCTGCGCGCGCTGGAGCGTCTGCGCCGTGGTCTGGTCCGTATCCGGATGGAGGTGGAATGAGCACGCCCCGGTTTGGATTGCAGGCCCGCTTCCTGGCAGGCAGTGCCGTGGTGCTGCTGGTGGTGGTGGCGATTGTCGGGCTGATGCTGGTGCGCCAGGCTGCCGCCCAGCGCGAGGCCTTGCGCAACAGTGGCGAGGTGCTGAGCCAGGTGTTCGACCAGGGTGTGCGTGAGCGCGGCACCGCCCTGGCCAATGCCTTGGCCGATACGCTGATAAATCCACTGTATTACGCCGATTTTGCTGCCATCGGTGCAGCGGTGCGCAATACGGCGCGGCAGAAGTCGGTCAGCTACGTGCTGGTCTACGACCCGGAAGGGCGGCTGATCCATGATGGTTCGTTCGATGTGGCCGGTTATGGCCAGCCGATGAATGACCCCTTTGCCAACGCGGCGGTGCGTTCGCGCAAACCGCTGGTGCAGGAGTCGCCGTCGATACTCGAGGTCGATGTACCGCTGGCGATTGGTGACCAGCCGCTGGGCGGGCTGCGTGTAGGCATGAACCTGGCGCCGGTGCGTGCCCAGGAAGTCAAGTCCATGCAGGCGCTGGAACAGCGCATGCAGGAGACACAGCGGCGGGAACTGGGCTGGGCCTTGGGCCTGATGCTGCTGTTGCTCGGTTTTGTCTGCGTAATGGCGTTCTACGTGCAGTACACGTTGGTGCGGCCGATCCGCTGGTTGGGCGCGGCGGCGCAGCGTATCGAGCGCGGCGATTACCTGATCGAGGCGCAGGCGACCCGACGCGGCGACGAGGTCGGGGAGTTGCTGCGCACCTTCGATCGGATGAGCCAGAGCATTGCCCGGCACGATCGTGACGTGCGCCAGATGGCCTATACCGATGCACTCACCGGCTTGACCAACCGGCTCGCTTTCCGTGAAGCCCTGGACCACCGCTTGCTGCGCGCGCAGGCGGCTGGGCGTGGGTTGGCGCTGCTGTTCATTGATATCGATGAGTTCAAGCGGGTCAATGACACGCTGGGGCATGAGGCCGGCGACGATGCCCTGCTGCAGTTTGCGCAGCACATCTCCAGCGCCGTTGAGCAGATTGGTGGGGACGACGCCTTGCTGGCGCGGTTCGGTGGTGACGAGTTCGTCATCCTGATCAGCCAGGGCCAAAGCAGCGCTGCCGAGATCGCCAAGCAGCTGGCCGAGCGGCTGGTGATCGATCTGGGCAAGCCGCTGCACGTGCAGCAGCGCGAGATATTCCTCGGTAGCTCGATTGGCATCACCTTGTTCCCGGAGGATGCAGTTGACGCCACCGCGCTGTTGAAGAATGGCGATATCGCGATGTACCAGGCCAAATTGGCCGGCAAGAACTGTTTCCGTTACTACAACCTGGCCATGGATCATGCGGTGGAGCGGCGCCTGCACCTGGAGCAGGAACTGCGTGGAGCCTGGGAGCGCAACGAGCTGCGTCTGGTTTACCAGCCGATCTTCCGCACCCGCGATCGCATGCTGTGTGGCGTGGAGGTGCTGCTGCGCTGGGATCACCCGGCGCTGGGCGCAATCCCGCCGTCGGTGTTCATCGACGTGGCCGAGCAGAGCGGCCTGATCCAGATGATCGGCCCCAAGGTGCTGCGCGCGGCCTGTGAGCAGGCCCAGCAGTGGCCGCGCAATGCGCTGGGCGAGGAGTTGTTCATCTCGGTCAATGTCTCGCCCAAGCAACTGCGTAACGGTGACCTGCTGCAGGAGGTTGAAAGCAGCCTGCTCGGATCGGGGCTGGCGGCCTCGCGCCTGCATCTGGAGCTGACCGAAACCGCGGTCATCGGCGATGAGATGCTGGCGGTGTCCCTGTTGGAAAAGCTGCACCGGGCCGGGGTGAAGGTGTGGCTGGACGACTTCGGCACCGGCTTCTCCGGGCTCAGCCACCTGCGCCAGGTACCGGTGGACGGGGTCAAGATCGACCGCAGCTTTGTTGCCGACATGGAGCGTGATCCCGACGATCTGGCCTTGACCACGGCCATCATCGCCATGGCCCACGCGCTGGGCATTACCGTGGTGGCCGAGGGGGTCGAGCAGGAAGCACAGTTTGAGCTGCTCAGCCAGCGTGGCTGCGATCTGGTCCAGGGTTACTGGCTGGGACGGCCGCTGGAGGCGGCTGGCCTGGTGAGCCTGCTCGAACGCGGTGCGATGGCGGCGGTGCGCTGACCTGGCCGCCTGGTTGGCCCGCGGAAACCAGGCCGCTCTGTCTCAGAGCGGCCGCTTGCTGGTGTCGCCGGCGATCTCGCGCACCAGCTTGGGCACCAGATAACCGGACAGCCGGGCCATCAGCGCGGCATGCAGGGCCAGCGCCTGCTCGTCACTGACTTCAAAGTGGGCCGCGCCTTGTACCTTGTCCAGCTGGTACAGGTAGTAAGGCATCACGCCGGCAGCAAAGCTGCGCTCGCTCAATGCCGCCAGTGCGTCCAGCTCGTCGTTGACGCCGCGTAGCAATACCGCCTGGTTGAGCAGTTGTGCGCCGGTGCGACGGATGCGGGCCAGGGCGGCATCCACCTGGGCGTCGAATTCATTGGCATGGTTGGCATGCAGCACGAAGGCCACCGGCCAGGGCAGGCTGGCCAACCATTGCACCAGGCCGTCGTCCACGCGCTCGGGCAGGACCACCGGCAGGCGGCTGTGGATGCGCAGGCGTTTGATGTGCGGGATGGCGGCCAGGGCATCGGTCAGCTCGGCCAGCTTGGAGGTGTTCAGCGACAGCGGGTCGCCACCGGAGAGGATGACCTCGTCGATGCCCGGGTCGGCCGCGATCGCCGCCACCGCCTCACGCCAGCCGCCCTTGGCGGCGTTCTCGCCGGCATAGTCGAAGTGGCGGCGGAAGCAGTAACGGCAGTTGATCGCGCAACTGCCGGTGGTCACCAGCAGGGCGCGGCCGCGGTACTTCTGGATCACGCCGGTGGCTTTCTTGGCCGCACCGTCGCCGACGGCGTCGAAGCTGAACCCGGGCACGATCCGCATCTCGTCGGTGATCGGCAATACCTGTCGCAGCAGGGGGTCGGTGGGGTCCCCATGGCGCATGCGGGCGACAAAGCCGCGCGGCACCCGCAGCGCGAACTGCGCCAGTGCCTCGGCCGAAACCCCGACCGCTTCGGCATCCAGTCCCAGCATGGCCAGCAGCTCCGCCGGATCGCGGATGGCCTGGCGCCAGTGCGCCTGCCAGCGGTCGTCGGGCAGGGTCAGGATGGCTTTTTCTGGAGTGAGGGCGGGGGCTGCGGTTATCATTGGCGGTCAGAAAAACAGATGGCCCACCAGACGGCGGGCGTTCCATTCTAATCCGGCCGTCCGCAACACGCGGCGGTTTTGCCAATTCAGGAGTTTCAGCATGGCCAGTTACGGCATGAACGACGTAAAGAACGGGATGAAAATCCTGGTCAACAACCAGCCGGCTGTCATCATCGACACCGAATACGTCAAGCCGGGCAAGGGCCAGGCCTTCACCCGCGTGAAGTACCGCCTGATCAAGGACGGCCGTACCCAGGAAGTGACCATGAAGTCGACCGATTCGCTGGATGCAGCGGACGTGGTCGATACCGACATGAACTTCATGTACAGCGATGGCGAGTACTGGCACTTCATGGACCCGGAATCCTTCGAGCAGGTGCAGGCTGACAAGGCCGGCATGAACGGCGCCGAGAAGTGGCTCAAGGGCGAAGAGTCCTGCGTGGTGACCCTGTGGAACGGCACCCCGATCGACGTGACCCCGCCGAACTTCGTCGAGCTGAAGATCGTCGAGACCGATCCGGGCGTGCGTGGTGACACCTCGGGCGGCGGCGGCAAGCCGGCCACCCTGGAGTCGGGCGCCGTGGTGCGCGTGCCGCTGTTCGTCAACCAGGATGAAATCATCCGCGTTGATACGCGTTCGGGCGAATACTCAGCCCGCGTCAAGTGACGTAATGGCGCGTTTGCGCAAGCGCAAACGCTTTTGCCATTACGTCATCCCCGCGCAGGCGGGGATCGCTCTTGCCTTGGCTTTGGCTCCAGCACTTGCGCTGGCTCCGGCATTTGCATCGGCTGGTCATCCCCGCGCAGGCGGGGGGCGCTCTGGCTTCGGCATTTGCCTTTGCGCGATCCCCGCCAAGGCCGGCATAGCGACGCAGGTAACATTGGGCTTCGGGCGACCTTAGGGAAGCTCGAAGCCTTTTTCGCATCCAGCCTTGGCTGGATGAATACAGCAACAGATCCAGAGGTGAGCCGGCATGAGTGATATCCAACCCCAGCAATGCGATCTGTTGATCGAAGCCGGTTACGTGGTGCCGGTAGAGCCGCATGCAGTGGTGCTTGAGGACCACGCGGTGGCGGTCAGCAACGGTGTCATCGTCGCGGTGCTGCCGCGTACCGAGGCCCGCGCGCGTTTCAGCGCCAGGCAGGTCGTATCGCGCCCGGAAGCGGCGCTGATCCCGGGCCTGGTCAATGCCCACACCCATAACCCGATGACGCTGCTGCGCGGCGTTGCCGACGACCTGCCGCTGATGACCTGGCTGCGCGAGCACATCTGGCCGGTGGAAGCGGCGGTGATCGGGCCGGAATTCGTTGCCGACGGCACCACCCTGGCCATTGCCGAGATGCTGCGCGGTGGCACCACCTGTGCGAACGAAAACTACTTCTTCGCCGACGTGCAGGCTGCTGTCTACAAGAAGCATGGCTTCCGTGCGCTGGTGGGCTCGGTGATCATCGATTTCCCCAGCGCCTGGGCCAGGACCGACGATGAGTACTTCGCCCGCGCCACCGAACTGCACGATACCTGGCGCGACGATGCGCTGATCGGCACCGCCTTCGCGCCGCATGCGCCGTACACGGTGAGCGATGCCAATTTCGAGCGGGTGCGGATGCTGTCCGACCAGCTCGACAGCCGCGTTCACCTGCACACGCATGAGACCGCACAGGAAATCACCGATTCCATTGCCCTGCACGGGCAGCGCCCATTGGCGCGGCTGGATCGCCTTGGCCTGGTCAACGAGCGCCTGATCGCGGTGCACATGACCCAGCTGACTGAGGCCGAGATCCACCTGTGCGGCGAGCGTGGGGTCAGCGTGGTGCATTGCCCGGAATCCAACCTGAAGCTGGCGTCGGGCTTCTGCCCGGCCTGTGCGCTGGTCAGGGCCGGCGTCAATCTGGCGATCGGCACCGACGGCTGCGCCAGCAACAACGACCTGGACATGTTCAGCGAGAACCGCACCGCGGCCATCCTCGCCAAGGCCGTGGCCAATGACGCCACTGCCCTGGACGCGGCCACCACGTTGCGTGCGTCGACGCTGGGCGGCGCCCGCGCGCTGGGTTTCGGCGACCGCATCGGCTCGATCGAAGTCGGCAAGCAGGCCGATCTGGCCTGCGTGGACCTGTCCGCGCTGGAGACCCAGCCGCTGCATCATGTGCTGTCACAGCTGGTGTATGCCGCTGGCCGTCACCAGGTCAGCGACGTGTGGATCGCCGGCAAGCCCAAGCTGGTCCAGCGCCAGCTGGTCGACATGGATATCGCCGCGATCACCGCCAATGCGCGCCAGTGGCGCGACCGCATCCGTACCATCCGCGCCTGACCGCGCAACCGGCCGCCCCACGCGGCCGCACGAGGAAACCGTTATGAGTGCAGCTTCCACCTCCACCAATTTCGATCAGGCCGAACTGGACAAGTTCGCCGCACTGGCCACCCGCTGGTGGGACGCCGACGGCCCGCAGAAGCCGCTGCACGCACTGAATCCGGTGCGCCTGAAGTATGTGGCTGATCGCGCGCCCCTGCGCGGCGCCAAGGTGCTGGATATCGGCTGTGGCGGCGGCCTGCTCAGCGAAGCGCTGGCAAAGGAAGGTGCGCAGGTGACCGCCATCGATCTGGCCCCGGAGCTGGTGAAGGTCGCGCGCTTGCACGGTCTGGAATCCGGCGTCAGCGTTGATTACCGGGTGCAGGCAGCCGAGGACCTGGCCGCAGAACAGCCGGGCAGCTACGACGTGGTGACCTGCATGGAGATGCTGGAGCACGTACCGGACCCGGGCGCGATCATCGCTGCCTGCCATCGCCTGCTGCGTCCGGGTGGCAAGCTGTTCCTGTCCACCATCAACCGCACCCCGGCGGCGTTTGCGGTCGCCATCGTCGGTGCCGAGTACATCGCCCGGCTGCTGCCCAAGGGCACGCACCACTACCAGGAATTCATCAAGCCAGCCGAGCTGGGCGCATGGCTGCGCGCTGCTGATTTCTCGCTGCAGGACGTCAGTGGCATGGCCTACGAGCCGTGGCGCAACCGTGCCCGCCTGAGCAGCCGCACCGACATCAACTACCTGGCCTACGCGGTCAAGCCGGAACAGGCATGAGTGCGGGCAGGTTCCCGGCAGCGGTGCTGTTCGACCTGGACGGCACCTTGCTGGACAGCGCGCCGGACTTCGTCGTTACCGCCAACCGCATGCTGCAGGCTCGCGGCATGGGCAAGGTGACGCTGGAGCAGCTGCGCCCGGCGGTGTCCAAGGGCGCGCGGGCGATGCTGACGGTTGCCTTCCCGCACATGGCCGATGCCGAACGGCATGCGCTGGTGCCGGAGTTCCTCGAAATCTACGAGGCGCTGATCGGCCAGTACGCGACGCTCTTCGATGGCGTTGAGACCATGCTGCGGGCGCTGGAAAAGGCAGGCACCACCTGGGGCATCGTGACCAACAAGCCGGAGTACCTGGCCCGCCTGATCCTGCCGCAGCTCGGCTGGGAGCAGCGCTGCGCGGTGCTGATCGGTGGCGACACCCTGGCCGAGCGCAAGCCGCACCCGTTGCCGCTGGAGGTGGCTGCGCAGCGGATCAATACCGCCGCCAGTGCCTGCGTCTATGTCGGCGACGACGAGCGCGACATCATCGCCGCGCGCGCTGCGGGCATGCCGTCGGTGGCCGTGTTGTGGGGTTACCGTCCCGAAGGCGATGACCCGTCGACGTGGCAGGCCGACAGTATTTGTGAACTACCGCAGGAACTTTGGCAGCCAGCCGCATGGCCAGCTACCCAACCGGCTTCGGCCTGATTCAACAACGAGGTTTGATGTGAGCAGTGCGCTGGATAGCTTCCTGGACAAGTGGCGTGAGCGTTGGCCGGAATGGGCTTTCGTGGAGCGCTTTGTCGACGAGGCCGATCGTGAGCGCAGCGTGGCCTGGTTCGCGCTGTTGCAGGAATTTGATGACATCTTGAACGCCAGTGGCGACACCACGCCACAGGACGCCAAGCTGGCGTGGTGGGGCGAGGAGCTGCGCAGCTGGGAGCTGCAGCGCTCGCGGCATCCGCTGGGCCGCGTGCTGGAGCCGGTGCGTGCACCGTGGGCACAGTTGGCCGATGCCTTGCCGAGCTTGATCGACGCGCGTGATCCTGTGGCCGATGCCGCGCAGGCGCGCAAGGGGTTGGCGCAGTACGCCGCGGCGGCGGCGGCGGTGGAGGCGGCGATGTTTGGTAGCAAGCCGTCACCGTCTGCTGCCGAGGCGTTGACCACGCAGATGCTGGCGCTGCGCGTGCAGGAACAGGCGGCTTCGGTGCCGCAGGCCTTCAGCAATGAAATGGAATGGGACAAGGCCCTGCAGGCGGCTTGGCCGTCGCGCGTTGCCGGCCCACGTCCACGTCGCGTCTATGCCGTGCTGGCGCGTGGTCGCCAGCAGGCGCGCATTCGTGGCGGTGAGTACCAGCCGAGCCCGGCGGGCCTGCTGTGGCGCAGCTGGTGGGCTGCGCGGGGCTGAGGCGATAGGGCGGAGTCTGCAGGAGTCGCTCCCTTCTCCCGTTTACGGGAGAAGGTGCCCGAAGGGCGGATGAGGGGGCTCTGCGCTGTTGATCTATTTGCTTCGCGGCTTGCGTTGCTCCCACGGGTAGAGCCGAGCCATGCTCGGCTGAGGCTTCACCTGTAGAGCCGAGCCATGCTCGGCTGAGGCTCTGCCGGGAAGGCCTTTGCCGAGCATGGCTCGGCACTACAGGTGAAGCCTCTGCCGAGCATGGCTCGGCACTACAGTTGGAGCATCTGCCGAGCATGGCTCGGCACTACAGGTGAAGCATCTGCCGAGCATGGCTCGGCGCTACAGGCGCTTTGCCCTATTTGCCGCGTTCCAGCACCAGCAGCGGGTCGATGCGGGTGTCGAACCAGTTCATGCCCCAGTGCAGGTGCGGGCCGGTTGCGCGGCCGGTTGCGCCAACTGCGGCGATGCTCTGCCCTTGTTCGATCCTGTCGCCGACCTTCACGTCGATCCGCGACAAGTGCAGGAAGTTGGAGCTGATGCCGAAGCCGTGGTCCAGCACCAAGGTGCCGCCAGTCAGGTACAGGTCCGGGCCCACAAATGTCACCACGCCGGCTGCCGGCGCCTTCACCGGCGTACCGGTGGGCACGGCGATATCCATGCCCGAATGGCCGCTGCCCGGCTGTCCGTTGTAGACGCGGGCATTGCCGAAGCGGCCGCTGATGCGGCCCTGCACCGGCCAGATGAAGGTCTGGGTGAAGTCGGTGCGGTTGTCGTCGCGCTTGCGCGATTCGGTCACCTGCGCCTGCTCACGGGCAATGCGTTCGGCGATTGCCGGCGGCGGATTCACCGTCTTTGGCGGTACGCCGTTGACCCGTTCCACCGGCCAGTCGCGCGCAGTTACTGCAATTGAAATGGTTTCGTTGCCGCCATCCGGGCGCTGCACCTGTACCTGCAGCGGACCTTTCTCATCGCGGCCGATACCGAACACCACGCTGCCGTAGCCACTGACCCGCAGCTCGCGACCCGCGTAGCGGACCGTGCTGCCGGCCGGGACCTTGCCGATCACCATTGCGCCCTGTGAGGCACTGGCAGGGAACACGACCCGGTTGTCGAGCAGGTTGCCGATGCCATCCTGGGCCTGCGCGGGCAGGGCGGTGAGCAGGGGCGCTGCAAGCAGCAGCGCACCCATCATCAGGACCGAACGCATCAACGGTCGTAGGTCATGCGCTGGCCGGCCGGTGCGCCCACCAGCTTGCTGCCGTCCCATACCTGCCGGCCATTGACCCAGGTGGAAGCGATGCGCGAGCGGAAGGTGGTGCCTTCGAACGGCGACCAGCCGCACTTGGACAGCACGTCCTCACGCTTGACCGTGAACGGCACGTCCTCGACCAGCACCAGGTCGGCGAAGTAACCCTCGCGCAGGAAGCCGCGTTCTTCGACGTCGAACAGCTGTGCCGGGGCGTGGGCGAACTTCTGCACCACCTGTTCGCGGCTCAGCTTGCCTTCGTGCACGCGCTCCAGCGCGGCAACCAGCGCGTACTGGACCAGCGGCAGGCCGGACGGCGCCTGAGCGTACGGCTTCTGCTTCTCTTCCCAGGTGTGCGGGGCATGGTCGGTGGCCAGTACGTCGAGCACGTCATCGGCCAGGGCGGCAGTGATGGCCTCGCGGTCGGACACTTCCTTGATCGCCGGGTTGCACTTGATCAGGTTGCCCTTGGTGGCATAGTCCGGGCGCGCGAAATGCAGGAAGTGCACGCAGGTCTCGGCGGTGATCTGCTTGCGGCTGCCGTCGGCCCGGATCAGCGGCCCCTTCTCGAACAGCGCCAATTCATCTGCGGTGGAGATATGCAGCACGTGCAGGCGGGTGCCGTGCTTGCGTGCCAGCGACATCGCCAGCCGGGTGGACTTTATGCAGGCCTCGCGCGAGCGGATGTCCGGGTGCATGTCCGGGGTCAAGGCGTCGCCGTATTTCTCCTGGAACGCCTTCATGTTGGCGTCGATCATCGGCGTGTCTTCGCAGTGCGTGATGATCGGGGTCGGGCATTCGCGGAAGATCGCGTCCAGGGTTTCCGGGTTGTCGACCAGCATGTTGCCGGTGGAGGCCCCCATGAACACCTTCACGCCCGGCGCCTTCTTCGGGTCGAGCACGCGGATTGCTTCCAGGTTGTCGTTGCTGGCGCCGTGGTAGAAGCCGTAATTGGCCCAGGCACGGCCCTTGGCCAGCTCGTACTTGGCTTCGAGGATGGTCGAGTCCAGGGTCGGCGGGTTGGTGTTGGGCATGTCCATGAAGCTGGTCAGGCCGCCGGCCACCGCGGCAGCCGACTCGCTGGCGATGTCGCCCTTGTGGGTCAGGCCGGGTTCGCGGAAGTGCACCTGGTCGTCGATCATGCCCGGCAGCAGCCAACGGCCGGCCGCGTCCACCACCTGCTCGCCGTCGCGCGGGGTCAGGCCGCTGCCGATCTGCGCGATACGGTCGTTCTCGATGCGCAGGTCGCCGTCGAAGGTACGGCCTTCGTTGACCATGCGGGCATTGCGGATAAGCGTGGAGGACATGTCAGTGTTTTCCTGTGCAGCGGCAAGAGGGGGAATCGGCGCGCTCCGGGACCGGATCCAGTCCGCCCGGGTGGAACGGATGGCAACGCCCCAGCCGGCGCAGGGTAAGCCAACACCCCCGTAGCGGACCGTGTATACGGATCGCGTCCATGGAGTATTCCGAGCAGCTGGGATAGAAACGGCAGCGCGGCCCGAGCAGGGGGCTGATGAAGCGCTTGTAGGAGCGCAGTACGGCAATGAGGAGTCGGCCGATCACGGTTGAATGATAAGCCACTTGGCAAGCGAGCAGGATTTGTCGCAGGATGCGGGATGGCGCCGGTAAAGACGACGTGCTTTCCGCTGCCAGCCAGGGGCGATGGCGCGCCTGGTTACGTTCCGAACTGCGCGAAACGGTCCGGTGACGCCACCGGACCTGGACTGCACGGGTCGGGCATCCGTTCACATACGGTGCCCGGCGCGGTTGCTGCTGCTGGTCGGGTAGGCTATAAAGGCCCGCTTTCCCGGGCCCCGGGGGAAACAAGGAAGAGCGTTTCGTGGCTGCTAAAAAACCTGCAAAAAAGGCCGTCAAGGTCGCCAAGAAAACCGCCAAACCTGTAGTCAAGAAGGCGGTGTCCAAGCCGGTTGCAAGCAAGCCGGTGGCCAAGGCTGCCAAGCCGGCCGCGAAGAAAGCGCCCGCCACCAAGGCGGTTGCAAAGAAAACGCCGGTCAAGCCAGCAGCACCTGCCAGCAAACCCGTCGCCAAGAAGGCTGCGGTTAAGACGGCAGTCGCTAAAAAGGCGGCCCCTGCCAAGAAGGCGGCGGTCAAGAAGGTGACCAAGCCGGTTGCCGCGCCAGTTGCCAAGAAAGCAGCTGCGCCGGTTGCCAAGGCCACCAAGCCCGTTGCCAAACCCGTAGTCAAGAAGGTGGCCGAACCAGTGGCTGCCAAACCGCTCAAGACTGCTGTCAAACCCGTGGTCAAGTCCGTACCGAAGCCTGCTGCAAAGCCGGCGGCGGCCAAGTCTGTCCCGGTCGAAGTCGCCAAGACGGCCCCAGCTCCGGCACCTGCGCCGGTTGCTGCCAAGCCGGCTCCAGCGGCCAAGGCCCCGCAATCCAAGAATCCCGTGCCTGTTTCGAAATCCAACGTCAAAACTCCCGTCAAATCCACCGCTCCTGTTGCCGTCCGTCCCGTGGGCAAGGTTGCAGTCGCTGTAACCGCGCGTTCGACCGCCCCGGCACCGCGCAGCAAGTACAAGGTTGTCGAATACAACGTCGACGAGGCCACTGGCCGTCCGATCCTGCCGGCTGGCTACAAGCCGTCTGCAGATGAGGAGTACATGAGCACGCTGCAGCAGGAGTACTTCCGCCAGCGCCTGCTCAACTGGCGTGCGGACCTGGTCGAGGAATCGAAGCAGACCATCGAGAACCTGCGCGAGGAAGTGCGTGACATCGGCGATGAAGCCGAGCGTGCAACCCGTGAGACGGAAAATTCGCTGGAACTGCGTACCCGCGACCGTTACCGCAAGCTGATCGGCAAGATCGACAGCACGCTGAAGCGTCTGGAAGCCGGCGACTATGGTTTCTGCGTGGATACCGGCGAGGACATCGGTCTGGATCGCCTGGAAGCCCGTCTCACCGCCGAGCGCACGATTGATGCGCAGGAGCGTTGGGAGCACCTGCAGAAGCAGCAGGGCGACTGAGGCCTGCCGCAGCTGTTGACCACAGGAACCCCGCTTCGGCGGGGTTTTTGTTGGCCGCTGCGTCAGCCTGTCTGGTTGCTGGAGCTCGAATCGGGCGTGGCGAGTAGCTGCTCCCGGCGCGGTAGCGCGTCGGCTACGAGGGCGCAGGACCGGGCTGGCCCCCCGCGGGCATCCAGTTCAAGAGGTATTTGACTGGCGCGTCCCGCCTGCTTGCCCGCTGCGGATCGTCAGAATATCGCTGTGGGAAACTATGATGGAGCAACTCCTGGCCAAGGCATGGATAGATGGCAGCGCACTCAGTTGGGCCTTCGCACGCTCCCGGCACAGAGAGCGGGACGTCTTCGGGCGGCAGCCCGCTCAGCCTCCTGAGCCGACATCAGCGGTTGCTGCTGTACGTTGGCGGGCTGGTGACGTCATTGGTACTGATTGCCGTCACCGTGGTGATGGTGCAATCGCAGGTAAAGGACTATGTCGCCGGTCGCCATACCGAATATGTGCTGCGCAGGACAACCCTGCGGGCGATGTTTGCGGTACGTGAAGCGTCACTCCGTATCGGTGTGCGGCAGGAGGAATACGTGTGGTCGATGCGGCAGGAGCCGGATCCCTCGCTGATGAAGCGCTTCGCCGATGCCAACGGACGGATGGTCCTGCAACGGAACAGCAGCCTCCCGCCTGCACTTGTCATCGGCGACATCAGCCTGGATTACCCGGCTGAGCGTTTCGGTGCCTACCTGCGGATGGCGGACGATGTGAGTTACCAGTCGGGTGCGTATTCCCAGGAGCTGGCAGCAGCGGGCTACCTCTTCAGCCCCGATCGGCGCTTCGTCGTCCTGGGGCCGCTACCTGACGGTGCGGTAGCGCAGCAGATGAAGGAGGCGAGCGCTGCCAGTCTGCTTGAGCGCATCGTGCCGGACCTCGGGGATCTGGGCACGCCGGCGGCCCAAGCTCGCCTGCTCGATACCAAGGTCCCCCTGTGGTTGCCACCTGAGCCGGATCCACTGACCGGCATCTCCTCGATACGGCTCGTGCAGGGCGCGGCGTCGGAAGGCAAGCTTTTTGCCGTGTTCGTGGCGTCCTATCCGACCCAGATGCTGGCACCGTTGGTGGCTGGCGAGGATCCGAACGAGGCATCGCTCATTGTCGGCCCAACAGGGGAGCTTCTGCTCGGCTCGGCAAAGGAGGGCACCACGGCTGACGTGCTGCGTATTTCGAGTGGCGTTCCGCACGAGGCGTTGCAGAGGCTGAGCTATCGCGACGGCTACTTCATCGTCAGTGACGAAATATCCAGTTCGGGCTGGAGGTTGTTGCATGCCTTCTCATGGCGCACGGTCATGGCGGCATTGTGGCCTCGCCTGGTCAGCTACATCGGTGCAATGCTGTTGATGATTGGTTTTGTATGGACGGTGCTGCTGCTCATTGACCGGAAGGTGTTCAAGCCAGGCTTCGCGCGCTCACAGCGCATAATCGAGAGTGAGGATCTCAATCGAACGATTGTGACCACCGCGCCCTTTGGCTTGGCTTTGCTTTCCGTCTCCAGTGGTCAGGTTTTGTTGCAGAACGCCACGATGCTTGACTATGCGGAAGCCGCGCGGCGAGGCGATCCGCCCTTGCATAAGCGCTTTCTTGCGCTGTTCAACAGTGTCACGGGTGGCGGTCATAGTGAGCGGGAGTTCGAGCTTGCCTTGGAAGATGGGTCCAGCTGCGATCTATTGGTCAGCAGCGTGCGTACCAAGTACCTGGGTCTGGATGTCCTTCTGTGCAACTTCAAGGACATCACCCTGCGCAAGAAAACCCAGCACGAGCTGGAGCAAGCCCGCCAGTTGGCCGAGGATGCCAGCCATGCGAAGTCCGCATTTCTGGCAACGATGAGCCATGAGATACGGACGCCGCTCAATACCATTCTTGGGAACCTCGAGTTGCTGGAGCGCACGCCGCTTTCGGAAGATCAGCTGCAGCAGCTGCGAATCGTGGCGTCATCGTCTTCGACCTTGCTGGGCGTCATCAACGACATTCTGGACTTCTCGAAAGTCGAATCCGGCCAGATGAGCATCGAGGCGATCAGCTTCGATATGAAAGCGCTGGCACAACAGGCAGTTGAGTTCTTTCTGCCATCTGCACACGCAAAAGGGCTGCAGCTGGACCTGAGCATGGATGATTCACTTGCGGCGGCGTATATCGGCGACCCCATCCGCATTCGGCAGATCATCTATAACCTGCTCGGCAATGCCATCAAGTTCACGGAACAAGGTGACGTGTTGCTGGAGATCTATCTGCGGGACGAGCATCGACGGGATTCGGATATTGTTATCGGCGTCAGTGATACCGGCATAGGCATGACTCCTGAACAGCAGAAGTCGCTGTTCCAGACCTTCAGCCAGGCAGACTCAACCATCACCCGTCGTTATGGTGGTAGCGGCCTGGGCTTGGCGCTGTGCCGTCGTCTGGCCGACCTGATGAACGGGACGATCAGCGTGCACAGCGAGGCCGGTGCCGGTAGCACGTTCCTGGTTACCCTGCCTCTGCCGGCGAGTGAGGACGCTCCCGTGCAGCTCGAAGCCGCTGCCGCGGCCAAGCCATCCGAGGCCGTTGCATCATCGGGCTTGCGGATGTTGGTGGTTGATGACCATCCGGCCAACCGGCAGCTGATACGCCTTCAGTTGCAGACATTGGGCCATGTGTCGGATCAGGCAGGGGATGGTCATGAGGCACTCATCCTGCTCGCTGAACGGGAGTACGACCTGGTGATGACGGACCTCAACATGCCGGGCATGGACGGCTATACATTGGCGCGCAAATTGCGGGAACAGGGTACTGGCATCCCGATAATTGCGATCACCGCGCATGCCTCCGAACGCGATCGCCAGCGCTGCAAGGACATCGGCATCGATGAGGTCGCTACCAAGCCTATTCTGCTGGACGCGCTGGACAAGATGATTCGGCGGCACCTGCATGGCAGGCAGTCGTCACTTGAAGCTAGGAAGGAGGGCGGCTTGATGAAAGGTCCCCTGCCTGTGGAAGTGCATCAGGCGCTGCTCGATTCGCTGGACGATTCGCTGCACAGCTTGCATGACGAGTTGGCGGCTTTCACCGCGGCTGCGGCGATGACCAACACCGGCCGGGCGCGGATTGGCGCGGAGCTGCACTCGATCCGTGGCGCATTTGCGATGATTCATGCGACAGAGGTTGCTGATGCCTGCGGTGATCTTGAGCGGCTTCTTGGTCAAGGTGACTTCAGTTCGCTCGCTGCAGGTATCGATGCACTGGATGCCCGTTCCCATGCCGTGCTCAGGCAGCGCTCACCCTCCTCATGAGCAGCCTCGTCGGTATTCATGCTTTCCCGGCTGGATGGGGGCGTGTGCAGTCGTTCTCGTCGATTTTCCTTGCAACCAGCGCGCTTTTTCTTGCCGGATTGGAGATGCAACCAGCAATTCGTGACATCGGATTGCTCTTGGCGCGATAACTCCTGCCGTGTCATGGCGTGCGTGTTGGGTATTGCCCGTTTGGGATTCGCAGCTGTCGCATCAACGCGATGCCAATGCTTGCCCCAGTCGGTGAAGGTAGTCCTCGAAGTACCTGACGAGCTGGACCTTGTCGGGGGGCGCAGCCATGGCAATTGCAAACCATCCATCATCGCGATGAGTTCGGCTGCGATCTGGTCCGGATCGATGGTGGGTTTTATCTCTCCGGATTCCTGACCGTGGCGCAGGCTGTGCGCGATGTGTTGGAGCATCAGTCCTGAGCGCTGGTGGAACCAACCCTGTGCAGGATGATCCTCGCCAAGGCTCTCGGCGCTGAGCAGCGAGAATGCGCGGATCACGCCGGGTATCTCGGCATTGGCGCGATTGACCAGACGCAATTGATCCACCACCTGCGACCAAGGAAGCGGCGGTCCTGTGGCAGCGTCCTCAAGCGTGTAGTCCTGCGGATAGTCCGGCAGGCGCGGACTGCGTTGATCGCGGACCTCCAGAACCGCCAACAGCATGTCGGTCTTGCGGGGAAAGCAATGCAACAGGCCGGGCAGGGTGAGGCCGACATTGCTTGCGACCTCGGCAATGGATGCGTTGCTGTAGCCATCGCGGGCGAACACGCGCGTTGCGGCATAGAGAATCTGTTGATGCCGCTTGTCGCCCTTGGGCGAGCATCGGCGTGCAGGTGATGGGCAAGGTCGGTATGGCGCGTGGCAACGTTCGGCCCGATTGCGGAACAGCGCCCGGTGTAGTGATGCCGTCCGCTCGCGTCATCTGCCAGGAAACTGTACCCCTATCACAGTTTTTGACAAGCGTACTTGCAGCTAGGTTTACTGCCTCGTCCTCGGCAGCTTCGCTGGTAGGACTTTCGTACCGCAACAGGGCAGGCAGCGCCAAGACGGCGTTGGCGGTGGAGTGTTGCCTGCAGTTTCACCTGAATGATTGTGCGCTGCCTGTTTGTGGGCGCTTCACTTCCAAAACGCAGCACCTGGCGCAAAGAGCCAGGTGAGAACCGGAGCACGTGGAATGGCAACAATGCAGAAAAATCCTGGATTCACGCCGCTGTTGATCAGCACCGTGATAACGGCCTTGGTGATGAACGCGGCGCAGGCCACGGAGCTCCCGCAATTGGGCAAAGCACCAATGGCGCAGGTGATAGCGGCATTGACCCTGCAGGAGAAGGTCGAGCTGGCGACTGGGCAGGGCATGAATATTCCTGGTCTGTCCGAGGACATGCAGGCCCCGGTAGTGGGTGCGATGGAGGACAAGGTGCCCGGTGCTGCGGGCGCAACCGTGGCGGTACCACGGCTTGGCATTCCTTCGCTGGTGTTGGCTGATGGTCCGGCGGGGGTGCGTATCGAACCTGCCCGAAAGGATGCCCCGGGCAGAACCTTCCATGCCACCGCATTCCCGATTGGCAGCGCCCTGGCCAGTTCCTGGGACCTTGCTCTGGTGCGCAAGGTAGGTGCCGCCATCGGCGATGAGGCTGCTGCCTATGGCATCGACGTGATGCTGACACCGGCGCAGAACATCCATCGCTATCCGTTGGGCGGGCGAAATTTCGAGTACTACTCCGAAGATCCGGTGGTCAGCGGCGAAATGGCGGCAGCGCTGGTGAGTGGGTTGCAGGTTCGCGGTGTCGGCGCATCCCTCAAGCACTTCGCCGTCAACAACCACGAATGGAACCGCAACACCATCAATGCAAAAGTAGATGAGCGGTCGTTGCGTGAGATCTACCTGAAGGGTTTCGAGATCTCAATACGCAAAGGCCAGCCATGGACGGTGATGACCAGCTACAACAAGCTCAATGGCAGCTACACCTCGGAGAGCAAATGGCTGCTGACGGATGTGTTGCGCGCCCAATGGGGTTACCAGGGGGTGGTGATGACCGATTGGTTCGGTGGCTCGAATGCGGTCGCGCAGATGCAGGCCGGCAACGAGATGCTGATGCCAGGTACGGGCAAGCAGCGTGCCGCGATCCTGGCCGCGGTGAGCAGCGGTGCGCTGGACGAGGCGGTGCTGGATCGCAATGTGCAGCGCGTGCTGGAGTTGGTGTTGCGCAGTCGTGCCTTCAAACAGCTGCCACGCTCGGACCAGCCGGATTTACCGGCCAACGCAGCGATTTCCCGGAATGCGGCCACGCAAGGCATGGTGTTGCTGAAGAACAACGCGGCGGCGCTGCCGCTTGCCAGCAAAGCCCGGCTGGCTTTGCTTGGCCACGGCAGCTACGAAGTGAACATCGGCGGGACCGGCAGCGGTGACGTCAACGAGGCATATGCCATCACGCTTGCCCGTGGATTGGAAAACGCAGGCTTCAGCAATGCAGGTGGGCTGGAGCAGGACTACACGCGTTACATCGATGAAGAGGTGTCGAAGCTTCCGAAGACCGAGTGGTACCTGAGCAAGCCACGTATCGCAGAAAAGGGCGTAAGTGATGACGAGTTGCAGGCACTGGCGCGGCAGCAGGATGTGGCTGTGGTGACCATCGGCCGTGGCTCGGGCGAGTTCATTGATCGCAAGGCTGAAGGTGATTTCAAACTGACCGCTGTCGAATACGCACTGCTGGAACGCACTTCCAGGGCATTCCATGCGCAAGGCAAGAAGCTGGTGGTGGTGCTCAACATCGGTGGTGTGATCGAGACAGCCAGCTGGAGCCACTTCGCCGATGCCATCCTGTTGGCGTGGCAGCCCGGCCAGGAGGCAGGCAATGCCATTGCTGATGTGCTGTCCGGCGCGGTGAACCCGTCGGGCAAACTTGTCGATACGTTTGCGATGGAACTGGATGACTATCCGGCCAGCAAAGGTTTTCCAGGCAAGGAATTGTTGGGCCCGGATCCAAACGCGAACTCGATCTTCGGTCACGTCGCGCGTGCTGCCGAGGTGGAGTACACCGACGGTATCTGGGTGGGCTATCGCCACTTTGATACGCGCAAGGTGGAGGTGGCCTATCCATTTGGTTTCGGCCTGTCTTACACCACGTTCGGCTATACCGACCTGAAAGTGGATGTCAGTGGCACCGGAACGGTGCGGGCCAGTGTGAAAGTCACCAACACCGGCAAGGTGGCGGGCAGCGAAGTCGCACAGGTTTATGTCAGCGCGCCGCAGGGCGTGCTTGAGAAGCCGAGTCAGGAGTTGCGCGCATTCGGAAAAACGGGCGTGCTGCAACCGGGTCAGTCGCAGGTGCTGCAGTTCGAGATCGAAGGCAGGGATCTGGCCTCGTTCGACACAGGCCGCGGCCGCTGGGTGGCGGACGCGGGTACCTACAATCTGCGTGTAGGCGCGTCATCGCGTGATATCCGTGCGCAGCAGGCCTTCGAGAAAGCCCAGGCCAGCGACTACGCACCCTGATGCGTGCTTCTGCTTGAGAGGGATGCGCCGGGGCAGGTGTGCTGCTTGCCCCGGCGTCGATCGGGCTAGAGATCCTGCAGGTTGTCCAGCTTGCGCAGCTGCGGCGCTTTCCAAGCGGTGACCGCGGCCACGCCCAGTACCGCGCAACCGCCGATCACCACGGCTGTCACCAGGCCCAGCAGACGTGCCATGCTGCCGCCGTAGAACGCGCCCAGCTCGTTGGACGAGCTGATGAAGATGCCGTTGATCGACGACACCCGGCCGCGCATTTCATCCGGTGTCACCAGCTGCATGATGGTCGAGCGCACCACCACCGACACGCCGTCGCAGGCACCGTAGAACACAAGGATCGCCGCCGACAGCCAGAAGCTCCTGGACAGGCCGAAGGCAATCACGCACAGGCCGAAACCCGCCACTGCAAACAGCAGTACACGGCCAGCATTGCGCCGCAGGGGATGGCGGGCGAGCCACAGGCCGACCGCGATCGAGCCCAGTGCCGGTGCCGCGCGCAGGATGCCCAGGCCTTCCGGGCCGTAGTGCAGGATGTCCTGGATGAAGGCCGGCAGCATCGCCACCACGCCGCCCAGCAGCACCGAGAACATGTCCAGCGCCATCGCGCCAAGCATGATCTGGTTGGACAGCACGAAGCGTGCGCCCTCGGCGATGCTGGTGAAGATCGGCGCGCGGGTCTGCGGCGGAGCGGGCTCGCTGACCTTGAGCGAGGCCAGTGCAAGCAGTGCCAGCACTGCCATCGTCGCCGCCACGCCATAGGACAAGCCCTTGCCGCCAACGGCGACCAGTACGCCGCCCAGCGCAGGGCCAATGACCATGCCCATCTGGAACACCACCGTGCCGAAACCGGCACCACGCGCAAACTGCTCACGCTTGAGCACCCGCGCGAACAATGCATTGTAGACCGGCGACAGGAAGGCGCGGACCATGCCGGTCAAGGCCACCGCCAGATAGATCGGCCACACGCCTTTGACCGGCAACCAGCCGGTAGCCACGGCGACCAGCATCAAGGCGGTGGCGATCAGCCCGAGGCAGGCGGTCATGCCCAGCTTGCGGCGTGGCAGGTGATCGACCAGGTAGCCGGCGAACGGTGCCACGCAGAAGTAGGGCAGTACCTCGGCGAGGCCGATCAGGCCCAGCGAGAATGGATTGCGGGTGACTTCATAGATATGCCAGCCGACCGTGACCGCGACGATCTGGTAGGACAGCATGCCAGCGATGCGGTACAGCAGCAGCTGGACGTAGCCGGGCTGGCGCAACAACTCGGAGATGGAACCGGTGTTGTTCACTGCTTGGCTTGGGCGGTATCGCGGATGAAGGCCAGCATCGCGGCAAGGCCGTTGCTGCGGGTCGGCGACAGGTGCTTGGCCAGGCCAATGGCGGACACATAGTCCGGATCGGTGGCGAGGATCTCAGTGGCCGAGCGGCCCGAGTACACGCGCAGCGCCAGGTAGATCAGGCCCGAGACAATGGCCGAGTCGCTGATCGCATGGAACACCAGCTTGTCGGCATCGCCTTCGGGGACGATCCAGACCATGGACTGGCAGCCGAGCAGGCGGTGTTCTTCGGTCTTCCATTCCTCCGGGAAGGCGGGCAGCTTGCGACCGAGGTCGATCAGGTACTGGTAGCGCTCGGACCAGTCACCGAAGAAGGAAAACTCCTCGGCAATGGCGGCCTGGGCTTCGGCGGGGCTGGGTTCGAGCGGGAAGGGGGAGTTGATCATCGTTGGTCCTGTGCTTGGCCGGTCGCGTTGGCGGCGAGGGGCTTTGGAGTGGGTCGGGGCGTTGTTGCCCTCACCCCAACCCCTCTCCCGGTGGGAGAGGGGCTCAGTGCGCCGCGAGCCGACGCCATGTGTGCGATTGCAGCTTTCGCTTTAGCCCCTCTCCCTCCGGGAGAGGGGTTGGGGTGAGGGTGCGGCGAAAGGAGGCGTCAACCCCGCTTCCAGCGCACACCCTGCGGCGTGTCTTCCAGCACGATGTTCTCCGCAGCCAGCTGGTCGCGGATGGCATCGGCACGGCCGAAATCGCGTGCCTGCTTGGCGGCGATGCGTTCGTCGATCAGGGCCTGGATACGTGCATCGTCGCCGGCTTCAGCACCACGCCCGAACCATTCGGCCGGCGCCTGCTGCAGCAGGCCAAGAGCGAGACCTGCGCCGAGCAGCTCACGCTTCAGGCGCGACTTCTCTTCGCTGGACTCGGCCTTGCGCGCTTCGCTGGCGATACGGGCCACTTCGGCCAGTGCCAACGGTGTGTTGAGGTCATCGTCCAGCGCCGCCTCGACGCCGGCTGGAATAGCGCCCTCAACGCTGACATCAACCAGGTCACGCAAGGTGCCGTACAAACGGTCCAGCGTGCGCACCGACTGCTCGATCAGCGCATCGGACCACTCCAGCGGCTGCCGGTAATGCGCCGACAGCAGCGCATAGCGCAGCGCCTCTGGCGGGTGCTGGCGGACCAGGTCGTGCACCCGCTCGATGTTGCCGATCGACTTGCTCATCTTGGTGCCGCCGAAGTTGAGCATGCCGTTGTGCAGCCAGAAGCGGGCGAAGGTCTGCCCACCGTGGGCGCAGACGCTTTGCGCAATCTCGTTCTCGTGGTGCGGGAACTGCAGGTCGACGCCGCCCGCGTGGATATCGATGGTCGGGCCCAGGTGCGCCGCTGCCATCGCCGAGCACTCGATATGCCAGCCCGGGCGGCCGCGGCCCCAGGGCGAGTCCCAGCCCGGCAGGTCGTCGCTGGAGGGCTTCCACAGCACGAAGTCGCCGGCGTCACGCTTGTAGGGGGCTACCTCGACGCGCGCGCCAGCCAGCATTTCCTCCGGGTCGCGGCGCGAGAGCTTGCCGTAGTCGGCGAAGCTGCTGACCGAGAACAGCACATGGCCCTCGGCGGCATAGGCGTGGCCGGTGCTGATCAGCTGCTCGATCATGGCGATGATCTGCGGCATGTGCGCGGTGGCCTCCGGCTCGATCTCCGGCGGCACCACGCCCAGCGCGGCCATGTCCTCGCGGTAGGCGGCGGCAAAACGGTCGGTGATGGCCGAGATCGGCACCTCCTGATCCTTGGCCGCGGCATTGATCTTGTCGTCAACGTCGGTGATGTTGCGGGCGTAGCGCAGTTTTCCGTAACGGCGACGCAGCAGGTCGGCCAGCACCCCGAACACCACCGGGCCGCGCGCATTGCCGATATGTACATAGTTGTAGACCGTGGGGCCGCACACATACATGGTGGGGGCGGCGGGGTCGAGCGGAGCAAACGGCTCCAGCTGCCGCGTCAGGTTGTTGTGCAGGCGCAGGGTCATGGCAATCCGGGGGTAAACGAACCCGCCAATTCTAGCGGTCCGGGCCGGGTCGGGCATCCCCGGGCTGGGCAATACGCGTACGGATGGGTAATGTTCAGGCCCGGGGCAGCTGTGCTGCCTACACTAGTACCCGTCACCCGCGCCCTGTTCCTGCCGATATCTTGATGAAACCTGCTCCATTGCTGTCGACGATCTGCCTGTTGGCTGGTGCCGCCGTGCCCGCGTTCGCGCAGGAGCCGGAGCAGCGCAATCGCGTGGTGATCGTGGAAAACGTGCGCTACGACTACGCGCAGGTGCTCAATGTCGAGCCGGTCTTCCAGACCCTGCGCGCAAGTCGTACCGAGGAGCACTGCGAGCCGGTGTCGACCCGCACGCTGGCGCCTGTGCAGGTGAAGGGTGAGGAAGACAAAGGCGGTTTCCGCCGCTTCTGGGACTCGGTGCGTGGCATTTTCAGCCAGCACGAAGGGCAGGCCCGGGAAGAGGAGATGGCGCTTGCCCCACAGGGTTCAGGCGGTTCTCCCGCGCTGCTGACCCCGGAGTGCAAGATCGTCGAGGTTGGGCGTGAATTCCGCCGGCCCATCGCCTACGACGTGGATTACGTCTACAAGGGCATCAAATTCCGCTCACGGCTGCCGGAGGACCCCGGTAACCGGCTCAAGCTGCGGGTGTCGATCACCCCGGATATCGGCCAGGCGCCGCCGGCCGCGAACAGCGTTCCGTGATGTTGCACCGCGACACTTGCGCCGGCCTGACCCGCGTGCGAGTATGCGCGACGATGAAAGCAACCAGCTTCCAGCACGAAACCAGCACCGCCCGGATGGCCACCGGCATGACCTCGCGTGCCCGCCGACCGGAATCCCACATATTCGCTGGGTGACCGGAGCTTCGTGCTGTCTGTTCGGAAAACCCAGCCCAGGCTGGGTTTTTTCGTTTCTGGTTCGGCAAAAGTTTCAAACGCAATGAGCCGCGCGCATGCGCATCCGCCCACCGGCGACGGTGGATCTCCGCAATAAAGGATGGATCGATGTCTCTGAAGCACTTTTTGAACACCCAGGACTGGAGCCGCGCCGAGCTCGACGCGCTGCTTACCCAAGCGTCGTTGTTCAAGCAGAACAAGCTGGGTGATGACCTGAAGGGCAAGTCGATCGCCCTGGTGTTCTTCAACCCGTCCATGCGCACCCGCACCAGCTTCGAGCTGGGCGCGTTCCAGCTGGGCGGCCACGCGGTGGTGCTGCAGCCGGGCAAGGACGCATGGCCGATCGAGTTCAACCTCGGCACGGTGATGGACGGCGATACCGAAGAGCACATTGCCGAAGTGGCCAAGGTGCTGGGCCGTTACGTCGACCTGATCGGCGTGCGCGCGTTCCCGAAGTTCGTGGACTGGAGCAAGGACCGCGAGGACCAGGTGCTCAAGAGCTTCGCCAAGTACTCGCCGGTGCCGGTCATCAACATGGAGACCATCACCCATCCGTGCCAGGAGCTGGCGCACATCCTGGCGCTGCAGGAGCACTTCGGCACCAGCGACCTGCGTGGCAAGAAGTACGTGCTGACCTGGACCTATCACCCCAAGCCGCTGAACACCGCCGTGGCCAACTCGGCGCTGACCATTGCCACCCGCATGGGCATGGACGTGACCCTGCTGTGCCCGACCCCGGACTACATCCTGGACGAGCGCTACATGGGCTGGGCCGAGCAGAACGTGGCCGAAAGCGGTGGTTCGCTGCAGGTCAGCCACGACATCCAGAGTGCCTATGCTGGCGCCGACGTGGTCTACGCCAAGAGCTGGGGCGCGCTGCCGTTCTTCGGCAACTGGGAGCCGGAAAAGCCGATCCGTGACCAGTACAAGCACTTCATCGTCGATGAAGCCAAGATGGCGCTGACCAACAATGGCGTGTTCAGCCACTGCCTGCCGCTGCGCCGCAACGTCAAGGCCACCGACGGCGTGATGGATTCGCCGCAATGTATTGCAATCAACGAAGCCGAGAATCGCCTGCACGTGCAGAAGGCGATCATGGCGGCAGTGATCGGCAAGTAATGCTCGAAGCCCCTCTCCCTCCGGGAGAGGGGTTGGGGTGAGGGTAAAGCTCCTCACTCCAGATGCATCCTCATATACGCCAACCCCCTCCCCAACCCCTCCCCCGGAGGGAGAGGGGCTCAAAGATCAAAAGCAGAGATTCCTTCCCCATGAGCAAAGACATCGTCCTCGCCTTCTCCGGCGGCCTCGACACCAGCTTCTGCGTGCCTTACCTGCAGGAGCGCGGTTACAACGTGCACACCGTGTTCGCCGACACCGGCGGCGTGGATGCCGACGAACGTGACTTCATCGAAAAGCGTGCGGCCGAGCTGGGCGTCACCAGCCACGTCACCGTCGATGGCGGCCCGGCCATCTGGAATGGTTTCGTCAAGCCGTTCGTGTGGGCAGGCGAGGGCTATCAGGGCCAGTACCCGCTGCTGGTCTCCGACCGTTACCTGATCGTCGATGCCGCGCTCAAGCGCGCCGCCGAGCTGGGCACCAACATCATCGCCCACGGTTGCACCGGCATGGGCAACGACCAGGTGCGTTTCGACCTGGCAGTGAAGGCGCTGGGCGACTACCAGATCGTCGCGCCGATCCGTGAAATCCAGAAGGAACACACCCAGACCCGCGCCTACGAGCAGAAGTACCTGGAAGCGCGTGGCTTCGGCGTGCGCGCCAAGCAGCAGGCCTACACCATCAACGAGAACCTGCTGGGCCTGACCATGTCCGGTGGCGAGATCGACAAGTGGGAAGCCCCGGGCGAAGGCGCCCGTGGCTGGTGCGCACCGCGCAGCGCCTGGCCGATCGAGCCACTGACCGTGACCCTGAAGTTCGTCGAAGGCGAAGCGGTTGCGCTGGACGGCAAGGAACTGCCGGGTGAGCAGATCCTGGCCAAGCTCAACAAGCTGTTCGCGCAGTACGGCGTCGGCCGTGGTGTTTACACCGGCGACACCGTGATCGGCCTGAAGGGCCGCATCGTGTTCGAAGCCCCGGGCCTGGTCTCGCTGTTGGCGGCGCACCGCGCGCTGGAAGACACCGTGCTGACCAAGCAGCAGAACCGCTTCAAGCCCGAAGTCGCGCGCAAGTGGGTGGAGCTGGTGTACGAAGGCTTCTACCACGACCCGCTCAAGACCGACATCGAAGCCTTCCTGAAGGCCTCGCAGGCCAAGGTCACCGGCGAGGTGGTGCTGGAAACCCGCGGCGGCCGCGTTGATGCGGTGGCGGTGCGTTCGGAGCACATCCTCAACGCCAAGGGCGCAACCTATGCGCAGTCGGCCGATTGGGGCGTGGAAGAAGCTGAAGGCTTCATCAAGCTGTTCGGCATGAGCTCGACGCTGTACGCGCAGGTAAATCGCTAAGCGCACAAAGCCCCTCTCCCACCGGGAGAGGGGTTGGGGTGAGGGAAGGGGCGCAGCTGCATGCAACGGCGGCGCAGCCTTACCCTCATCCGCCCCTTTGGGGCACCTTCTCCCGCAGGGAGAAGGGAGCTTCGTCCGCCTCCGCCATGAACTGAAACCATGACCAAGCTGCTCCAATCCACCCTCGACCACCTGGAAAAGCTGGTGTCCTACGACACCCGCAATCCGCCGCGTGCCATCACCACCGGTGGCATCTTTGATTACCTGCGCGACAACCTGCCGGGCTTCAATGTCGAGGTGATCGACCACGGTGCCGGTGCGGTCAGCTTCTACGCTGTGCGTGGCACGCCGAAATACCTGTTCAACGTGCATCTGGACACCGTGCCGGATTCGCCGCACTGGTCGGCCGATCCGCACGTGATGCGTCGTCTCGATGACCGCGTTGTCGGCCTTGGCGTCTGCGACATCAAGGGCGCCGCCGCAGCGCTGGTGGCCGCCGCCAACCTGAGCGATGGCGATGCGGCCTTCCTGTTCTCCAGTGACGAAGAAGCCAATGATCCGCGTTGCATCGCCGCCTTCCTGGCGCGTGGCATCGCCTATGAAGCGGTGATCGTCGCCGAACCGACGATGAGCGAGGCGGTACTCGCGCACCGTGGCATCAGCTCGGTGCTGATGAAGTTCCAGGGCCGTGCCGGCCACGCCTCGGGCAAGCAGGATCCGTCCGCCAGTGCCTTGCACCAGGCGATGCGCTGGGGCGGCAAGGCGCTGGACCATGTCGAGTCACTGGCGCATGCGCGCTTTGGTGGCCTGACCGGCCTGCGTTTCAACATCGGCCGCGTCGAAGGCGGCATCAAGGCCAACATGATCGCGCCCGAGGCCGAGCTGCGCTTTGGCTTCCGGCCGTTGCCGTCGATGGATATCGACGCGCTGCTCGGCACCTTTGCCGGCTTCGCCGAGCCGCAGGCCGCGCATTTTGAAGAAACCTTCCGCGGCCCGAGTCTGCCGTCCGGTGATATCGCCCGCGCCGAGGAACGTCGCCTGGCCGCGCGCGACATCGCCGACGAGCTCGGCCTGCCGATCGGCAATGCCGTGGATTTCTGGACCGAGGCTTCGCTGTTCTCGGCCGGTGGCTACACAACCATGGTGTACGGCCCTGGCGATATCGCCCAGGCCCACACCGCCGATGAGTTCGTCACGCTGGAGCAGTTGCAGCGCTACGCCGAATCGGTGCTGCAGATCCTGCAACGCGGCGCCTGAGCCGCCCGTGGCCCGGCGGCTTGCCGCCGGCTCCTTTCCGCGACCTTCAAGGTCGCCATGTAGATACAAGCAATGTCCCCAGCCATGCAGCCGCACCGCCAGACCCGCCAGACCATCGTCCGCCTGCTTTCGAGCATGGCCAGCGCGAAGGAAATCAGCCAGTACCTCAAGCGCTTCTCGCAGCTTGATGCCAAGCGCTTTGCCGTGGTGAAGGTCGGTGGCGCCGTGCTGCGCGACGATCTGGAAGCGCTGACTTCGTCGTTGTCGTTCCTGCAGGAAGTCGGCCTGACCCCGATCGTGCTGCACGGCGCTGGTCCGCAGCTGGATGCCGAGCTGTCGGCCGCAGGCATCGAGAAAAAGACCGTCGATGGCCTGCGCGTGACCTCGCCCGAGGCACTGGCGATCGTGCGCAAGGTGTTCCAGCAGTCCAACCTCAAGCTGGTGGAAGCGCTGCAGCAGAACGGTGCGCGCGCCACCTCGATCACCGGTGGTGTGTTCGAGGCGGAGTACCTGGATGTGGATACCTACGGCCTGGTCGGCGAAGTGAAGAAGGTCAACCTGGCGCCGATCGAAGCCAGCCTGCGTGCCGGCTCGATCCCGGTGATCACCAGCCTGGGCGAAACCCCGAGCGGACAGATCCTCAACGTCAACGCCGACTTCGCCGCCAACGAGCTGGTGCAGGAACTGCAGCCGTACAAGATCATCTTCCTGACCGGTACCGGCGGCCTGCTCGACGAGGAAGGCAAGCTGATCGACTCGATCAACCTGTCCACCGAGTACGACCAGCTGATGCAGCAGCCGTGGATCCACGGCGGCATGCGGGTCAAGATCGAGCAGATCAAGGACCTGCTGGATCGTTTGCCGGAAGAGTCCTCGGTATCGATCACGCGCCCGGCCGACCTGGCCAAGGAGCTGTTCACCCACAAGGGTTCCGGCACGCTGGTACGCCGTGGTGAAAAGGTGCTGAAGGCGACGTCGTGGGACCAGCTGGATACCGCGCGATTGAAGTCGCTGATCGAGTCGAGCTTCGGGCGCACCCTGGTGCCGGACTATTTCGAGAAAACCAAGCTGCTGCGCGCCTACGTCAGCGAGAACTATCGCACTGCGGTGGTGCTGACCGATGAAGCCGAGGGCGTGTACCTGGACAAGTTCGCCGTGCTCGATGACGCGCAGGGCGAAGGCCTGGGCCGCGCGGTGTGGAACGTGATGCTGGAAGAAACCCCGCAGCTGTTCTGGCGCTCGCGCAACGGCAACCCGGTCAACCATTTCTACTATTCCGAGTCGGATGGCTGCTACAAGCTCGATCACTGGAAGGTGTTCTGGTTCGGCGCCAATGACTTCGACAGCATCAAGGGCTACGTCGCGCACTGCGGCGAGCGCAAGCCGAGCCTGCAGGGATGAACATGGATCTGGCCGCCGCCGGACACTGGGGTCAGGTGCCCATCCTGAAGGGGCGGCATGTGACGCTGGAGCCGTTGCAGCTTGCGCATGTGCCGGCGCTGCAGCGCGCCTTGGGTGAAGGCGAGTTGTCGCGCTGCTGGTACACCAATGTGCCGACCCCCGAGCACGCCGGTCACTACGTCGTCGCTGCGTTGGAAGCGCAGTCGCAGGGCAGGGTGCTGGCGTTCGTGGTCCGCGATGCCAGCGGCGAGGTGGTTGGCAGCACCCGCTTCTACGCGCTGGAAGCCGACGTGCCACGCCTGAACATCGGCTACACCTGGTACCACCCGCGCGTGCAGCGCAGCGGGCTGAACACCGAAGCCAAGCTGCTGTTGTTGCTTCACGCCTTTGAAACCCTCGGTTGCATCAGCGTTGGCTTCGAGACCAGCTGGTTCAACCATGCCTCGCGCACCGCCATCGCCCGCCTCGGCGCGAAGCAGGATGGCGTGCTGCGCAGCCACAAGCGTCACGCCGATGGGTCGCGCCGCGATACCGTGGTGTTCTCCATCATCGACACGGAGTGGCCGGCGGTGAAAGCCCACCTGCAATTCCTTCTGGATTCGCATTCATGACTGACAAGAAATTCTCGGTAGGCATTGTTGGCGCGCGCGGTTACACCGGCGCCGAGTTGATCCGCCTGCTGGCCGCACACCCGCGCATCGAGCTGGCCTTCGTGTCCTCTCGCGAGCTCGATGGGCAACGCGTGGCCGATCACAACGAGGACTACAAGGGCGAGTTGCGCTACGAAAGCCTTGGTCCGGAGGCGGTTGCCGCCAAGGGTGTGGACGCGGTGGTGCTGGCATTGCCCAATGGCAAGGGCGAGCCGTTTGTGGCCGCGCTGGATGCAAACGCGCCGGATACGGTGATCGTTGATCTGTCGGCGGACTATCGTTTTGACAACAGTTGGTACTACGGTCTGCCGGAATTGACCCGCGCCCGCTATGCCGGGCAGAAGCGGATCAGCAACCCGGGCTGCTACGCCACCGCGATGCAGCTGGCCATCGCGCCACTGCTGAGCCAGCTGGCCGGTCCGCCGACCTGTTTCGGCGTTTCCGGTTGGTCCGGTGCCGGCACCACGCCGTCGGACAAGAACAACCCCGAGCTGCTGCGTGACAACCTGATGCCGTATGCGCTGACCAACCACGTGCACGAGCGCGAGGTGTCGACCCAGCTTGGCGTGCCGGTCGAGTTCATGCCGCATGTCGCGCCGCATTTCCGCGGCATCACCATGACCGTCAACCTGTGGCTGCAGCAGCCGCGCAGTCGCGAGGAAGTAATGGCGCTGTACCAGCAGCGTTACGCCAACGAGCCGCTGGTTGAAGTGGTCGATGAGGCGCCGTGGGTCAGCCGCATTGCTGGCAAGCATGGCGTGCAGATTGGTGGCTTCACCATGGCGCCGGGCAACAAGCGCGTGGTGGTGGTGGCGACCATCGACAACCTGCTCAAGGGTGCGGCCACGCAGGCATTGCAGAACCTCAACCGGGCGTTGGGGCTGGATGAGCTGATGGCGGTTCCTTATTGATTTTTGGTGGAGTGGCGGCTGAGAGGTTGCCAGCTTCGCGGCTTACGCCGCTCCTACAAAGCTGCACTTATAGAGATCGACATGACTAATTTGCTTTGGCAGAAACCCGGCGTTGCGGTGGACGCGAAGATCCAGACCTTCCTGGCCGGTGACGATGTCATCCTGGACCGCGAGTTCTTCCTGCACGACATCCAGGCCAGCGCCGCGCATGCCGAAGGCCTGCAGCACATCGGCATCCTCAGTGCCGACGAGTTGGCTGCGCTGGAGCGTGAGCTGGCGATCCTGGCCGAGGATTTCCGCAGTGGTGCCTTCGTGCTGGACGAACAGTACGAGGATTGCCACTCGGCCATCGAGGCGCGCCTGACCGAGCGACTGGGCGATGCCGGCCGCAAGATCCACACCGGCCGCAGTCGCAACGACCAGATTCTGGTTGCTACCCGGTTGTGGCTGAAGGACAGGCTGGAGCGTGTTGCGCAGATCAGCACCGAAGTTGCGAAGGTCGCGCTGGACCGCGCCGCTGCCGAACAGCTGCAGCCCTTGCCGGGTTACACGCATATCCAGCGCGCCGTGGTTTCCTCTGCTGGCATGTGGTGGGCCGGCTGGGCCGAGGCTTTCATCGACAATGCCATCCGTGCCCGCGACACCCGTGCGCTGATCGATACCAATCCGCTGGGTACGGCCGCCGGTTACGGCGTCAACCTGCCGCTTGACCGCGAGCACACCACGGCAGCACTGGGTTTCTCGCGCATGCAGATCAGCCCGATCTACGCGCAGCTCTCGCGCGGCAAGTTCGAGCTCGCCGCATTGGAAGCCTTGGGCGGGGCGACGCTGGACCTGCGTCGTATCGCCTGGGATCTGTCGCTGTTCACCACGGGCGAGTTCGCTTTCGTCGCATTGCCGGCGCAGTACACCACTGGCAGCTCGATCATGCCGAACAAGCGCAACCCCGACGTGATCGAGTTGATGCGTGCCACCCATGCCAGCATCGCTGCCGCGCGCACCGAGATCGAGCAGCTGCTGTCGCTGCCATCCGGTTACCAGCGCGACCTGCAGAACTCCAAGGGCGCGATCGTGCACGGCTTTGGCCGTGGACTGGCCGCGCTGGAACTGCTGCCTGCCTTGCTGTCGAACCTGGATTGGCGTGATGACAACATCCGCGCGGCGATTGATTCGGGCATGTATGCGACCGACGTTGCGGTGGAAGCAGCAGTGGCGGGCGTGCCGTTCCGTGATGCTTACAAGGCCGCAGCAGAGGCGGCGGATACGGCGGGGCAGGGGCGTACGCCTGAAGGCAGCCTGGCGGCGCGCGTGTCGCCCGGTGCTGCCGCGGATCTGCGACTGGAAGAGCTCAGTGCGCGCTGGAGCGCGTTGCAGGGTTGATGTTCTGATGCGGGCGCCGGAAGGCGCCCGTATTGGTTTGGCTCTTGCTCAAGCTCCTCTCCCGCTTGCGGGAGAGGGGTTGGGGTGAGGGGAAGCTTCTAGCTAGGTAAAGTCAAAAGCCCCCCTCATCCGCCCCCCGCCTTCGCGGGGGCAGGCTCTTCGGGCACCTTCTCCCGCAGGCGGGAGAAGGGACAGCCAAAGCAGAAGCCAAAGCCAAAGCCAAAGCCAAGGCAAGTTCCAAGCGAAAGCAATCGCGCCAACTTCCGCTTCGGCGTGGTGTCATATGCAGCTAAAGGAGGATGCAATGAAGCTCTACCTGGTATTGGCCATGCGCAAGCCGTCGTTCGACGACGCGGTGATTGCGCCACACAAATCCTTTCTCGATGTACTCAGCGGCAAGGATCAGCTTCACCTGACCGGCGGCTTCAGCGACGGCACCGGCGGCGCCTACGTGCTGAAGAATGTCGACACCCTCGAAGCTGCCAAAGCCATCGTAGCCAGCGACCCCCTGGCCATCCACGGCAGCTCCGAGCTGACCATCCATGAGTGGAATACCCGCTGATCCCATGATCCAGACATCGTTCTCGCCGTTCACCGAACAAGCGCTGCCGCAGTGGCGTCGCGCCGTCCTCAAGGTCGGCAGCAGCCTGCTGGCGGCCGATGGCGGCGGCTTGACCCCGCGTTTCGCACTCGGTCTGGCGCAGTTCGTATCGGCCAATGTACTGGCCGGGCGCGAAGTGGTGATCGTTTCGTCCGGCGCAGTGGCCGCTGGTCGCGCCATCGTACCCAAGGCCGCCGAAGCCGGCGCGGCCATGGCGGCCAGGCAGGCCTTGGCTGCACTGGGCCAGGCGCAGCTGATCGGGCTGTGGCAGCGCTTCTTCGAGCGCCCGGTGGCGCAGGTGCTGCTCACCCATGACGACCTGCGCAACCGCCGCCGCTACCTCAATGCGCGCGCGACGCTCAACGAGCTGCTGGCGCTGGGCGCGCTGCCGGTCATCAACGAGAACGACACCGTGTCGGTGGATGAACTCAAGCTCGGCGACAACGACAATCTCGCCGCCATCGTTGCGGCGCTGGTCGATGCCGATGCCTTGTTCATCGCTACCGATATCGACGGCCTCTACACCGCCGATCCGCGCAGCAATCCCGATGCAGAACCGATCAATGAGGTCACCGAGCTGACACCGGAGGTCCTTGCCATGGCCGGCGGCAGTGGCAGTGCGGTCGGTACTGGAGGCATGCATACCAAGCTGCAGGCTGCTGCCAAAGCTGGAGCCGCGGGGATCGACACCTTCCTGTTCAATGGCCGCAGCGGCGATGTCGTGCGCGGGCTGGCGCAGGGGAGGTTGCATGGCACGCGCCTACATGCGGGGCAGTCGCGTATCGCCGCGCGCAAGTATTGGCTGAAGCACGCACCGCTTGAACCGGGCGCGATCCTGATCGACGCCGGCGCTGCACGTGCGCTGCGCGACAAGGGCGCCTCGCTGTTGCCCGGTGGCGTGGTGGGCGCGGAAGGTGAGTTCCGCCGTGGCGACATGGTGGAAGTGCGGTTGTTCGATCCGCACGGCCAGCAGCGCGTGGCACGTGGCGTCAGCCAGTATTCCGCCGTCGATATCCGCCGCATCAGCCAGCACCACACCAGCGAGATCGAATCCATCCTCGGCTACAACTACGGCGACAACGTGGTCCATCGTGACGACCTGGTGTTGCTGTGAGTTTTCCTTTGATCATCGGCAGGACAGAACATGAGTGATATCCGCACCCTTGCATTGCAGTGCCGCGATGCCGCGCAGCAACTGGGCCTGCTTTCCAGTCAAGCCCGCAGCACGCTGCTGAAGTCGATGGCCGCTGCGTTGGAAGCCGATGCAGGCAGCATCCTCGCCGCGAATGCGCGTGACCTGCAGGCGGCGCGCGACAAGGGGGTGGGTTCGGCGATGCTGGACCGTTTAGCTCTGAATCCAGAGCGGCTGCGTGGCGTGGCCGATGCGCTGCGTGAAGTGGCCGCCTTGCCGGATCCGGTGGGCGAGGTGACCCGCGACTACGACCGCCCCAATGGTATCCGTGTGCAGAAGGTGCGGGTGCCGTTGGGGGTGATCGCGATGATCTACGAGGCGCGGCCGAATGTGACGGCTGACGCGGCAGCGCTGTGCATCAAGGCCGGCAATGGCGTGATCCTGCGCGGTGGCTCCGAGGCCATCCATTCCAATACGGCGATTGCCGCCAGCCTCAAGCGCGCTCTGCGCGAGGTGGGCTTGCCGGATGCCGCACTTACGCTGGTCGAAGACCTGCGTCGCGAGACCATGCTGGAGTTGCTGCAGCTCAACGACATCATCGATCTGGCGATCCCGCGCGGCGGGGAGGGCCTGATCCGCTTCGTCGCCGAGCATGCGCGGGTGCCGGTGATCAAACATTACAAGGGCGTCTGCCACCTGTTCGTCGATGACAGTGCCGACCTGCAGTTGGCAGTGGATCTGCTGATCGATGGCAAGACCTCACGTCCGGCGGCCTGTAATTCGTTGGAGACCTTGCTGGTGCATGAAGGCGTTGCAGCTGAGTTCCTGCCATTGGCCGCGGCGGCGCTGCGCGAACGTGGTGTCGAGTTGCGGGGGGATGCAGCCACCCAGGCGCTGGTTGCCGATACCGTCCCGGCAAGCGAAGACGACTATGCCGCCGAATACCTCGACCTGATCCTCGCCATCCGCGTGGTGCCGGACCTGACTGCCGCCATTGCCCATATCCAGGCCCACACCTCGGATCACACCGAAGTCATTGCCACCAGCAATCCGGCGCATGCCGAAACCTTCGTGCGCGCGTTGCGTTCGGCGGTGGTGATGGTCAATGCCTCCTCGCGCTTCTCCGATGGCGGCGAGCTGGGCCTGGGCGCGGAGATTGGCATCTCGACCACACGCCTGCATTCCTACGGCCCGATGGGTCTGGAGGCGCTCACGGTAGAACGCTTCGTGGTGCGCGGTGAAGGCCAGGTCAGGCATCCGCTGAAGTAAGCCACTGCCGTAGCCCGGGTAAGCGCAGCGCACCCGGGGGTACGGAGCATTCGTTGACGCGTTGTTTCGATCGTTGCATTCCCCGGGTGCGCTGCGCTTACCCGGGCTACAACGGTCGGGATCGCTCTTTGTTTTCTGCAGTAAGCGTAAGCCGCGCAGTCTCCGCAGCTTCAGCGTGCACAGAGTTTCAATGCTTCCAACACCGTCAGCTTCGCGGCTTACGCCGCTCCCACAACGACCGGTCAGTCCCGGTGCTGGTGCGCGAGTATGAAAAGCCGCCGAATCACTTCGGCGGCTTTCGTGTATCAGCAAGAGCTCACTTCCAGTGATCTTCCAGCTGCTGCGGTTTGCAGGCAAACCACGCACCGGTCAGCAGTACGCCGGAACAGCAGGCGAGGAAGGCAAACGACCATGCCCAGCCATCGCTCATGCCATGCAGCCAGCCGAACAACAGCGGGCCCAGGCTGGCCAGGCTGTAGCCCACGCCCTGCATGAAGCCGGACAGCGCTGCCGAGCCGGCCTGGCTGCGGGTGCGTAGATTGATCAGGGTCAGCCCCAGCGGGAAGGTCGATGGGCCAAGGCCAGCGATGACTGCCCATAGCAGCGGCGCGCTCATCGGCGCCCACAGCAGGCCGGCGAAGGCGATCATGTTCAGTACGAACACCATCACCGTGATCGGGAAGGGGTTGCGGATGCGCACCGCCAATGCGGGCACCAGCAGCGAGGGCAGCAGGCCGATGGCCGAATACACCGCCACCATCACGCCGCCAAAGGATTCGCTGGCACCGGCTTCCACCATTACCTTGGGCAACCAGGTGAACAGTGAATACGTGCCCAGCGAGGTCATGCCGAACATCAGGGCCATGCCCCAGCCGAGTTGCGTCTTCCAGACGCGACCAGCGGCGTGCTCGGTGCTGGTGGTGGTTGCTTCCGCGCGTGGGGCGCTGCGTGCCAGCAGGATCCACGGCAGCAACGCGGCCAGCGACAGCAGTGACCACATGCCCAGCGAGATGCGCCAATCGAATTGATCAGCCACCGGCACCGCCAGCAGTGCCGGCACCATCGTGCCAGCCTGCAGCACGGTGATGTAGATCGTGCTCAGCGTGCCCACGCGGTCGGCGAAGTAGCGTTTCACCAGTGGTGGCACCACCACGTTGCCCATGCCCATGCCGGCCAGGGCGATCGCCGAGCCCAGCAGCAGCATGCCGACGTTGCCGGAGAAGGCACGCAGCAGCAGGCCGATGGTGGCCAGCACCATGGTCAGCACGGCAGTGCGCTCCAGGCCGATGGCGCGGGTGATACGTGGCGTGGCCAGGCCAAACACGGCGAAGGCGGCGGTCGGCATCATGCCGAGCACACCGGTCATGGTGCTGCCGAAATCGAAGATGTGGCCAAGCCGGTCCAGCAGTGGCGTCAGCGAGGTGACCGCGCTGCGCAGGTTGGCCGAGACCAGCACGATGGCGATGAATGCCAGCAGGCGGCCCTTGAGCAGGGGGTGCCGGGGAAGGGGCTGGGCGGACGTGGACATTGCTTACTCCGACGCGGTGGGTGGCGTCGTTTGAAACCCACCAAAAACAAAAGCCGACCAGAGGCCGGCTTTTGTCAAATTGGTCGGGGAGACAGGATTCGAACCTGCGACCTCTACGTCCCGAACGTAGCGCTCTACCAGACTGAGCTACACCCCGAAGGAGCCGCCTATGATAGCGGTGAACCTCGTGCCCTGCAAGTTCTTTTGTTCGGCCAGCGCTGCCTGCAAGGCGTGGTGCGTTGGCTGCCGGTAATCATGTACCGGCGAATAAAAAGCCTGGACAACGTTGCCGTTGTTCCAGGCTAGTTTCGACCCTTTGGTCGGGGAGACAGGATTCGAACCTGCGACCTCTACGTCCCGAACGTAGCGCTCTACCAGACTGAGCTACACCCCGCGAAGGGAGCCGGAAAGATACGCTCAGTCCGGCGTTTTGGCAATACCTTCACGCAGTTTTTCAGCGCTTTGCATCGATCTTGTTTGCTTCGCGCGCTTCAAACCACATGCCGTTGAGGATGGCGACCGTCGCAGCGAGGCCAGCACCCAGAATCCAAGCGAAGTACCACATGAGTTGTCTCCTTAGTGTTGTCGTTGCGGATCAGTAGGCGTTCGGGTTTTCACCCATTTCTTCCAGCGTGGTCTTGCCCTTCAGTACGCGGTACACCCAGGTGGTGTAGGCGATGATGATCGGCAGGAAGATCACGGTGGCCAGCAGCATCACCCACAGGGTCAGGTGGCTGGAGGAACCGTCCCACACCGTCAGGCTGGAGCCTGGCTGGGTGGAGGAGGGCAGCAGGAACGGGAAGATCGCAAAGCCAACGGTGAAGATGATGCCGGCAATGGAGGCACCGGAGGCGATGAAGGCCAGGCCGCCACGACGCTTGCGCAACAACACCGCACTGGCCAGTGCACCCAGCAGGCCCACCACCGGCGCCAGGATCGTGGCCGGCATGGTGCTGTAGTTGTGCAGCCAGCCACCGGCCTGCGAGAACTCAGCCGTCTTCAACAGCGGGTTGCTGGCACCGTCGGTAACCACCTGCGAGGTGATCTGGTAACCCGGCAGGCCGAAGGCAACCCAGGCACCGGCAAGGGCGAACAGTACGAACGAGGCGATGGCGGCGATGCTGCCGATCTTTGCCGAACGCTCAGCGACCGGGCCGCTGGTCTTGAGCACCAGCATGGCTGCACCGTGCGACACCAGCATCGCCACACTGACCAGGCCAGCCAGCAGGGCGAACGGGGTCAACAGGCCGAGCAGGTTGCCGGTATAGAACACGCGCTGGGTGTCATCGAAGTGGTACGGCACGCCAAGCAGCACGTTGCCAACCGCCACGCCCATGATCAGCGCCGGGATGAAGCCGCCGATGAACAGCGCCTTGTCCCAGTTGTTGCGCCAGCGCTGGCTGGGCATCTTGCCGCGGTACTTGAAGCCGACCGGGCGCAGGATCAGGGCGAACAGGATCAGGAACATCGCCAGGTAGAAGCCGGAGAAGCTCACCGCATACAGCGGCGGCCAGGCGGCGAAGATCGCGCCGCCACCGAGCACCAGCCACACCTGGTTGCCTTCCCATACCGGGCCGATGGTGTTGATCACCAGGCGGCGCTCTTCATCGGTCTTGGCCACGAACGGCAGCAAGGTGCCAACGCCCAGGTCGAAACCGTCCATCACCGCGAAGCCGATCAGCAGCACGCCAAGCAGCAGCCACCAGATCACGCGTAGCGTCGTGTAGTCCAGAAGAATGAATTCCATGTGTGTTCTCCTGCCTTATGCCTGGCCGTTGCCGGCGGCATTGGCGTGGTTGTTTGCGACGGCCGACTGCTGCAGCGAGGGCAGGATGTCGTCCGGGCCCTTGCGGATGGCCTTGAGCATCAGCTTGACTTCGATGACCAGCAGCACCGTGTACAGCGCGGTGAAGCCGACCAGCGTTGCCAGGATTTCGTAGACGGCCAGGCCCGAAGCGGCATAGAACGTCGGCAGCACACCATCAACAGCCCACGGCTGGCGGCCGTACTCGGCGATGAACCAGCCGCATTCGATGGCGATCCACGGTGCCGGCAGCGACCACAGGGCAACCCGCAGGAAGGTGCGCTTGTCCTCGAAGTTGTTGCGGCAGGAGTAGTAGAAGGCCAGGGCGAAGAAACCAATCATGTAGATGCCGAGGCCGACCATGACGCGGAAGGTCCAGAACAGCGGGCCTACCGTCGGCACAGTATCCAGCGCAGCCTGTGCAATCTGCTCGGGGGTGGCGTTCTCGATGTCGTCGCGGTAACGCTTCAGCAACAGGCCGTGGCCCAGATCCTGCCAATGACGGTCAAAGACCTCGCGGGCTTCAACGTCGTTCTTGTCGGCGCGGATGCGTTCCAGTGCGGCGTAGGCGATCTGGCCACCCTTGACGCGACCTTCGGCCTGCTTGACCAGGTCCAGGATGCCCGGGATCTCCTCATCCAGCGAACGGGTGGCGATCAGGCCCATCACGTACGGGATCTGCACTTCGAAGTCATTGCGCTGTTCCTGCTGGTTCGGGATGCCGAATGCAGTGAACGGTGCCGGAGCCGGATGGGTATGCCACATGCCTTCGATGGCAGCCAGCTTCATCTTCTGGTTTTCGGCCGTGGCGTAACCGGACTCATCACCCAGCACGGCAACCGAGATGGACGCCAGCAGGCCGAACGCCGAAGCCACTGCGAACGAGCGACGGGCGATGTCACGGTGCTTGCCGCGCAGCATGAAGAAGGCCGAGATCGACATCACGAACATCGCACCGGCCACATAACCGGCCGAAACGGTATGCACGAACTTGGCCTGGGCGACCGGATTCAGCAGCACGGCGGCGAAATCGACGATCTCCATGCGCATCGTTTCAGGGTTGAACACCGCACCCACCGGGTACTGCATCCAGCCATTGGCGATCAGGATCCACAGGGCCGACAGGTTGGTACCCAGCGCCATCAGCCAGGTGACGGTCAGATGCTGCACCTTGGACAAACGGCCCCAGCCGAAGAAGAACAGGCCGATGAAGGTCGCTTCCAGGAAGAACGCCATCAGGCCTTCGATGGCCAGCGGTGCGCCGAAGATGTCACCTACGTAGTGGCTGTAATAGGACCAGTTCATGCCGAACTGGAACTCCATCACGATGCCGGTACCCACACCCATGGCGAAGTTGATGCCGAACAGCACGCCCCAGAACAGGGTCATCCGGCGCCAGACATCCTTGCCGGTCATCACATAGACACTCTCCATGATCGCGATCATGAAAGAGAGCCCCAGCGTGAGCGGGACGAAAATGAAGTGGTACATCGCGGTCAGCGCGAACTGTAGACGTGACAGTTCTACGACTGTTGAGTCGATCATGGCCTGGCTACCTCGTGGGAATTGGGCGTCATGGAGTGGCTGGGAGGGGTTCTATGGCAGCGATACTCCCCGTTCAGGCCTGCCAATGCCTTGATCTGGATCAATGTGGGCTGGCTGTCCAACGCCGATCGTGCAGGGCCGGCAGGCTGGGTACGGCTTGCTTACAATCACTTGGTTCTCCTTCACCTGAGTTGTCAGTCTTGAGCGAAGTTCCACATTCCAACGCGGTGCAGCAGCAACGTCGCCAGCAACAGCAATGGCTGGCGGCCCTGGCGTCCGGCGCCCGGTCACAGCAGCGTTTGGCGGCCTTGGCCGTCTGTACTTCAGGTGCGCTGCTGATCGTGCAGGCTGGCGCCATTGCCTGGTTGATCCAGAGCATAGTCGTGGAACGGCTGAATTGGGTACAGGTAGTTCACGGTTTCTGGATACTGGCGGCCGTGTTGGTGCTGCGCAGCCTGCTCGGTGGGGTCGCCCAGACCGCCGCCGGCAAGGTCGCCGACAGTGCCAAACTGGCGCTGCGTGAGCAGGTGTACCGGCGTTTGCTGGCACGCGGACCGCTGTGGCTGCGCCGCCAGCGCACGGGCGAGCTGGGCGAGCTGCTGCTGTCGCATGGCGATGCCATCGAGGGCTATTACGCCGGATTCCAGCCGGTGCGGGTGGAAGTGGTGGTGGTGCCGCTGCTGATTGCCGCCGCCGTGGCCTATGTCGACTGGGTGGTGGCGCTGATCTTCATCTTCACCGCGCCGCTGGTGCCGTTCTTCATGATGCTGGTGGGCTGGGGTGCCGAGGCCGCCGGTCGGGCACAGCTGGGCGAGCTGGCACGCATGAGCGGCCACTTTGCCGATCGCATCAAGGGCTTGGGCCTGTTGCGCCTGTACGGGCGCGGTGAAGCCGAGCTGGAAGGGGTTGCCGCCGCCGCTGATGGCGTGCGCGAGCGCACCATGAAGGTGCTGCGCATTGCCTTCCTGTCCTCCACGGTGCTGGAATTCTTCGCCTCGGTCAGCGTGGCGATGGTGGCCCTGTACCTGGGGTTGAGCTATCTGGGCCTGATGTCCTTGCACTCGGTGGTGCCGACCCTGGGCACCGGCATGTTCTGCCTGCTGCTGGCGCCGGAGTTCTACGCGCCGCTGCGGCGGCTGGCCGCGCATTACCACGACCGTGCCAATGCGTTGGCGGCAGCGGCCGAAGTCGAGCGCCTGCTGGCTGACGATCAGGATGCTGCTGCGGCAACTTCCGTCGCTGCGTCCCTGGTAGCGCCAGAGCCGGCGCAGTTGCACGCGCCGCTGGTGTCGGTGCGCAATGTCGTGCTGCGCCCCCAAGGCGCCACCCACGATGTGTTGAAGGATTTCTCGCTGGAGATCGGCGACGGTCAGCGCCTGGCCCTGATCGGTCCCAGTGGCAGTGGCAAGAGCACCTTGCTGGAAGCCCTGGCCGGCTGGCTGCCGCCGCGCGAAGGCCGCATTGTTGTCCGCGACGGCGTGCGCATCGGCTACGCAGGCCAGCGTCCCTATCTGTTCCACGGCTCGATTGCCGACAACCTGCGCATGGCCGACCCGGCAGTAAGCGCTGCGCGCCTGCAGGCGGTGGCTGAAGTGGCCCAGGTGATGCGCTTTGCCCAGCATCTGCCCTTGGGCTTGAACACGGTGATCGGTGAGCGCGGCTTTGGCCTGTCCGGTGGCGAAGCGCGGCGGATTGGACTGGCGCGGCTATTGCTGCTGGAGCCGGATCTGTTCCTGCTTGACGAACCGACAGCCTTCCTCGATCCGCAGACCGAAGCGGATCTATTGCAGGCCCTGGCGGCGCATACGCGTGGTCGCACGGTGCTGATGGCCACCCATAGCGAAGCGGCGATGCGCTGGGCCGACAAGATCATCGATCTGCAGGACAGCGTGCAGGTTGCAGTGCAGGGAGTGCGCGCATGAGCCCGCAGACGATGCGTGATGTATTCAAGCGCCACCGCTGGCGGCTGGCATTGGCGACGGCGCTGCTGTTCACCACCATGCTGGCGGGGGTTGGCCTGCTGGGTTTGTCTGGTGGCTTCCTCACCGCCGCAGCGTTGGCCGGTGCCTTGGGCATGGGCGGCACTTTCAATTTCTTTTCACCGTCGGCCGGCATTCGTGCATTGACGATGGCGCGCATTGTGTCGCGCTATTTCGAAAAGCTGGTCGGCCACGATGCGACCTTGCGGATTGCGCGTGACCTGCGCGTGTGGTTCTTCCAGCGTGCACTGCCGTTGGCGCCTGCCCGATTGGGCAGCAGTCGTACCGGTGAGTTGCTGGCGCGGTTGATCACCGATATCGGCGAAGTCGATGGTTTGATGGTGCGGGCGATCAGTCCCTTGCTGGCCCTGGCGGGCGCCGCCGTGGCGAGCGTGGTCGCGGCCGGACTCATTCATTGGCCGGCGGCACTGTTGTTGCTGGTGCTCGCGGTGTTGGTTGGAATCGGCGTTCCGGTGTTCGCGGTGCGCCGTGGCGATGCGGTCGAGGCCGAGCGCGCGCAGCAGCGCGCCAGCCTGCGCACCTTGGCGTTCGAAGGCTTGGAGGGCGCTGCTGATCTCACTGCCCTGGATGCCCGCGATGATTGGGCGTTGCGTGTGGATGCAGCCGCGCAGCAGTTGGCGCGCAGCGATCAACGACGGCGTGGCCGTTTGATCGGTGGCAACGTATTGCATTCGGCACTGGCTGGGCTCGGCCTGCTGGCGATGCTGTGGCTGGCATTGACGGCGTTCCAGGCTGGCGAGGTGGAAGCACCATTCGCCGCAACGCTGGTGTTCCTGACCGTGGCGCTGCTGGAAGTCGCGGCAGGCAGCGGCATTGCCTGGCAGGCCCTGCAGTCGGCGCGGGTGGCCGGCAAGCGTCTGCGGCAGATTGTTGATCAGGCGCCAGCCGTGCAGGACCCGGCCCAGCCCCGCGCCGTGGCTGCGGATGCGGCCGCGGTTGTGTTTGAGCAGGTGGTGTTTTCCTGGCCGGGCGAGACGCGGCGTCTGCTGGATGGCGTGGATCTGCAGCTGGCGCCGGGCGAGCGCATCGCCATCCGTGGCGACAGCGGCTGCGGCAAGACGACCTTGTCCGCCCTGCTGCTGCGGCTATGGGACCCGCAGCAGGGGGCAGTGTGCTTCGGTGGTGTCGATCTGCGTGAGTTCGCCCAGGATGATTGGTATCGGCAGATTGCCTGGTTGCCACAAGGGGCGCCGGTGTTTGCCGGCAGCATTGCGGACAATCTGCGCTTGGGTGATCCACAGGCCGGCGACGACGCGTTGTGGGCGGTACTGGCGCAGGTGCGCTTGAGCGATTGGGCGCAGCAACAAGGCGGGCTCGCCGCATGGGTGGGCGAGAACGGTGCCACCATGTCGGCGGGTCAGGCGCGGCGTTTGGCCTTGGCGCGCGCCTTGCTGCGCAACGCGCCGATCATGGTGCTGGATGAGCCGACCGAAGGCCTGGACGTGGATACCGCACATGCCTTGTTGCTCGATCTGGCGGCAGCGCTGGGGCAGCGCAGCCTGTTGATGATCACCCACGATCGACTGCCGGAAGGCGTGGTGCAGCGCGAGTACCGGCTGCAGCAGGGGCGGTTGAGCCTGCAGTAGCGAGCGTTGAGCCGGGTTGTGCTCGGCTTTTTAGACCTATGGGTTGCGATGCGCAGGCGTGCGTCGTCAGCTGCGTTTGTTTCTACGCAAGCGTTTGAAAGCGTAGGCGACAATGCTGGCTGTCGGTACGGTAACCATCGGCCCGAACAGGAAGGCCAGCCCATCCTGTGCATCGCGATGGCCGGTCACATCCCATACAAAGCGCAGGCCAAGATAGGGGGCGAGCAGGCCGCCGAGCAGGGCGGCAAACAGCACCGCAATCCAGGTGCGGCGACACATGGCACCAGTCGCCAAGCCAAAGACGACGCTGACTACTATTGCGACCAGCCAGAAGGTCATGATGGGTTCCTGCTGTGCGGAGTGTTGGTCGGATTGGTCATCATTGCGACTCACTGCATGGGCTGGCGGATGATGGTTTTCCACTTCTCCGGCGCGGTCCTTCTGATGTCACTCAAGTAGATCTCATGGTGCTTGCCGCGCAATGCGGATCGCTCGCCGATGAAAGCATGCAGGCGCTCGATCGTCGGTCCTTCATCGGCGAAAGGACCGACATGCAAGAGCTGCGCGCAGCGTCCTTCATGAAAATTCTCAAAACGCAGCTTTGACAGGGCGGCAAGCGACTTCTTCTGCAAGCTGGTGATCGCAGATTCCACGTCCTTCTTACACACCTCCGGCGGTTGCATGATCATCATGGTCCACAGCCACTGCTGCTTCTCATCGCGCTGGAAGGCCGCCATGTCATCGGCCCACCACAGTCCCTCCAGCGGCATCACGGCGTAGTCCAGTCGCCCGGCTTTCTTGAGTGCGAACTTGATGGTGTAAGCGACGGAGAACAGCGCCTCCACGGCATCCCTGTAATCCTGCGAGGTATTCGGATTGCCAGCGCCGTCGATCATCAGGAAGTTGAAGGCAGGCACGTCGATCTCGGCAATGGCCTTGGCCGAGGGCTGGTAGAGGTGCTTCAGCTGGCGCTTGAGATCGATCTTGTCCATGAGCACGTCCGGATCAGTTGATACTGGGCGACGGAGAGGTTGGGGCGGTCCCTAGCGGCTGCTTCCATCCACATAGGGGCGCGATTGCAGGATGAGTATGTCATCGCCAACCACGGCCCATTCGATGTCCTGGTCGACTCCGCCCAATGCCTGTTTGGTACGGTTGCCTACGGCTGCCAGCCTCGCGATCAGGGCGTCGGTCAACACCTGGCGGGAGCCTGTCAGCGCCACCTCGCGGACACCGCCGCTGGCATTGGCGACCAGTTGGGTGTCCTCCGCGGAGCGGCTGAGCACCTGTACGGCCTTGGACCAGTTCGAATACATCACCTGCTCGGCCTGTCGCTTGCCTTCCACCACGCGGATGCCGAGGCCACGCTTGGCCGAGATATAGGTGATGTGGCGACGTCCTGCATCAAATGGGTCGCGGGTGATCATCACCCCGGAACTGTCCGAGGGCGCGGCCAGCTGCACCAGTACCGCCATCGCCACTGCATCCTGGCCCAAACCAGCAGCGCGGCGTGCTTCGTAGGCCTCGAAGTTGTAGACCGACGCCCATACCGTCTGCACTGCGCGCACCAGCGCATCGGCAGCGATCACGTTGGGCACGGTCGTGTACAGGCCGGCGCCGCTGAAATTCGGCAGGTCCTCCGAGTTGGAAGAGCTGCGCACGAACACGCCGCGGCCCTGCAATTGGCTCTGCCACTGCGATTGCAGGCTGCGGACCAGTGCCGGGTCCGGGGTGGCGCCGCTGATCTCCGCCCGCAGCGCGGCAAGCGCTTCGCGGCGGACCTTGGCATCGCTGGCGAAGCCGGGCTGCTGCTGCAATGCGGCCAGCCGCTCGCTGATGCGCAGTTTCTGCATTGCAGATTGGTAATGCGAGAAGGGGACACAGAATCCATCCGGGACCCGCGCGGAGGGCGGCAATGCGGATTTCAATGTGCCCAGATTGGCCGCCTTGACCCCGCAATGGCTGCTGTCCCTGGCGCGAAGCGCCGAAAGCGGCTTCAGTGCGGTTATCGATACGTCGGGCCGTGGCAGATTGCGCACGGCTGCCTGCGTGGTTGTGGAGGACGTGTTGGCCGGGCGAAGGGCTGGCCGCACCTTGTAGTCATTGTTCGTGACTTCCAGCTCGATCCATTGTCCGTCGTAGACGCGCAATGCAGCCTGCGCGTCGCGGACATAGACGTTGGGGATACGCCACCCCTTGGCCAGCAGGTTGACGTGCGACAACAGCGTCGATGGGCGTTGGGTGACAAGGCCGGCTACCGGCGACAGCGAGATCGGAACCTCGTCCAGTACCACGATGTCCTGCGGCGACAGGTCGCTTGCCTGTTCGATCGAGCGGACGATGCGCAGGCGGCCCCGTGCGATACCCGTGTTCAAGGGCAGGAAGGACTGCTCGCGCAGCAGTGCTTCCTGGGTGATGAAGGGCAGGCCAGCGGAGCGGGCGGTCTGCTCGTGCAGCGTGGAATTGGTCTTGAAACGGATCGCCTCGTAGAACGATCCCCGCACCAGCTGATCGGTCTGCCTGAGCAGTGCGGGTGTCAGCTGGTCGCCTTCCCAGAACTCGTAGGTATAGCCGGGCAGATCGCGCTGCCAGCTCACCGTGCCGAACAGGAAGCGCCGCTGCGGGTCCTTGTACTGCGCGTTGAGCGTGGCCTTGTCCAGGTGCGGCAGCAACCGTTCGCGCCGCACGAAGTTCTCGTGCAGCTCGTAGCGCGGCGTATTGATGTAATGGATACGGGCCGGATCACGACGGTCGATGGTGAATATCAGGTGGGGCATTTCCAACGGCGTGCCCGGGTTGTAAACCCGGGCCAGACGCATGAAATCGTCACGGTTGGCAATGCGCGGCAGTTGCGCAGGGGCCTGGGCGTTGTCGACGGAGGATGCGGTGGTGCCCTGCCTGGCCTCGTAAGGCGAGGGCTTGCGTGCGGTTTGCGCCAGTGCGGTCGGCATCGTAGCGAGGAGGACGGCGCTGAGGGCGACAAGATGCAGGCAGGCGAGGCGGAGTGCGGACTTCATACGGGCTCGATCCATGATGCCGTGTTGGAGCTTGGGAGCGCAGATGATAAGCGACCGGCATCTGTACGGCTCGGCTGCACAGTCAGGCCATGATCGGTCTTTGGGCTGGAAGTCGCAGAATCCATTGGCATGGTCGGCGACTTGCTGGCCCGGAGAAAGCGCTGCACCTCCAAGCCTGAGTATGCGGTGGCTGCATTTGGGTGCTCGGCCGGAGTTCCCGGGTGCGCTGGCATTGCGGCTGCGTGCTTAGTGGGGAAGGCTCAGTCTGCCGCTGGCAAGGAGCCAGATTGTGGTGACATTGAGCACGACCGTCAGCCAGAACATGACCTGGAAACTGGACTTGCTGGTCTTGTGGCGGAACAGCCCCTGGCCGATCAGCGCGCCCGGCCAGCCACCGAGCAGGGAGATCAGGTGCAAGGTGTTTTCGGGCGTGCGCTGCTCACCGCGGGCAGCTGCGCCCTTGTCGTAGAGATAGAAGCCCAGCGCTACGACGCTCATCCCGCCAATCACCGGCAAGGTCCATTCGGGTATCAGCTTGGCAAGCCATAGTCCCAGCACGCAGAGCAGGGCACATACGCCCAGTAAGACATGCGGCAGGCGGGCGGTGACCGGAGGACGCTTTGGCTTGGAAGTGACGGTTTGGGTGGCGTTTGCCGAGCGCACCGCGATGGCATTGAAACGGCCGCGTTCATCCTTGCGCAGCGCATAGCTGATCAGCATGCTGTCAGTCGGGCGCTGCGTGCGCTGCTCGAAGGCCTTGATATGGACGAAGGCGCGGTCACCACCGCCGTTCGGAACCACGAATCCGAAGCCCTTGTCATCGTTCCAATCCTGCAGCCGACCTTGATAGCGCACTGAGCTTGCCTCCGGTTTGTCGGCGCTATTGCAGCGCAAACACGAGGGACTGTGAAGCCCTGCACCGGTTCTGCTTTTGTGGGAGCGGGGTAAGCCGCGAAGCTGGCATTGCTGAAGCCCCATGTGCCTGTGCCATCTGATGATGTATGTGCTTCGCGGCTTACGCCGCTCCTACAAGTGGTGACTGCACTGATCAGCGATCATCTCGAACCCGCAGGAAGCGCGGAAAGCGGGGCAGGCCGTGCACGCTCAGGCCGTTGTAGCGATAGGTCACCTGACTGCCGATCGGCGGTGGATCGGCACGCTGCGCATCGCTCAGGCCGCTGCCGAGGCGGAACTGTGCACCGCTGTCGGCACGCACCAGCAGCGCACCGACCATGCCGGCGTACTTGCCCTTGCCAGGGACATGGCCGATCACGCGCGCTTCGGCATCGTCATACAGTTTGAGTTTGAACAAGCCAACGCTGCGGCCGTCGCTGTAGCGATTGTCCTGATGATGCAGCATCAGGCCTTCGCCGCCACCCTGGACGACGCTGCGCAGGTGTCGGTGCAGGCTCTCGGTATCGGGCAGACGGCGTTGCTCTATGGCGAGCAGATGGGGATTGGCCTGATTGGCGATGATCCGGCTGAGCTGGGCGTGGCGGCGGGCGAAGCCATCGGTTGCACTGGGCAGGTCGAAGGCCATGAAGCGTAGGGTGCGCCACTGCGCTTCGTCGGTCGTGCTGCTGCGGATGAGCGCACTGGTGGCTTCGAACTGGCCGCGCGCCATCCACAATTCGCCGTCGATCGCCTGCTTGGGCCAGCCCCGGGTAAACCATGACGGCGTGGGGATGCGGTGACCGGCGCGGGTCCACAGCGCGTGACCGTCCCAGCGTGCGCGCACGCCGTCGAGTTTCTCGCTGACCAGATAGAGGGATACATCCGGCCCGTCCTGCCAGCTGCTGGCCAGCATCAAGGGTGGCGCGGCAGCGAGCGCTGTGTTGAGCGAACTGGCCAGCAAGAAAAATAGAATCAGCAGGAAACGTTGCATGCTCGGCCCCCGGTTGTCGGAAGCTCAAGCGTGCGTTGCAGTCAATGCAGGCGGCCATCAGCGGCCACCTGCATCCAAGGTCGGTGTGCTGGCTATGCGTTCGTCGGCAGTCCCTGCAGAAACTGCGCTACCGCCGGCCCGAAGCGGTCGTAGTCCACCAGGAAGGCGTCATGGCCCTGTGGTGAATCCATGCCGATGAACTGCGCGTCGGCGCCGCCTGCGCGCAGGCCGTCGGCGATCTGTTGCTGCTGTTCCACCGGGAACAGGATGTCGGTATTTGCGCCGATGGCAAGTGCGCGCTCAACGCGGATCTTCGCCAGCCCGGCCAGTACGTCGCCATCGGCGTATTCGGCCAGGTCGAACCAGTCCATGGATCGACCGAGGTAGAGATAACAGTTCGGGTCGAAGTGGCGCACGAAGCGGCGGGCGTGGCCCTCCAGATAGCTCTCGACCTGGAATTCCAGGCCGAACGGGTCTTCGTCGGTCTGGTCCGAGTCCAGTCGCACGCGGCCGAAACGGCCATCCCATTCCAGCGCCGAGCGATAGGTGATGACACCGAGTTTTCGCGCCATGCGCATGCCCGATTCAGGGTAGTGCACTTCGTCGTAATCGCCGTTGTTCCATGCCGGATCGAGGCGGATTGCTTCGCGCTGCAGCGAACGGATGGCGATCGAGAACGGCAGGGCGCGGGCGCTGCCGGAGATGTTGATGTGGCTGCGGGCGATGCCCGGGTGTTGCAGCAACACCGCCAGTGCGGTCATGCCGCCCATCGAGTTGCCGATCAGGCAGGCCAGCTGGGTGATGCCAAGTGCGCGCACGACTTCGGCGGCGGCGTTGGCCACGTCTTCAATCGACAACTCGGGGAAGGACAGCCGGTAGGTCTTGCCGGTGGCGGGGTCCAACGAGGCCGGGCCGGTAGAGCCTTTGCAGCTGCCCAGCGAATTCACGCAGATGACGAACCAGCGGTCGGTATCAATTGGCTTGCCGGGGCCAAGCATCGGTTCCCACCAGCCGTTGGCGGGGTTGTCGGCATTGCTGGCGGCGTGTGCATCCGGCGAGAGGCCGGTGACAATCAGGATGGCGTTGCTGGCATCAGCGGCCAGCTTGCCCCAGGTTTCGTAGGCGACGTGGGCGCCGACAAGGCTGCCACCGCGCTTCATCGGGAATGGGGAAGACAGCGCATGGAAGCGGCTGCCGACAGGGGTGAATTCAGTCATCTGCCAATTTTAACGGGGATGCCGGGCGCATCTTCGCATGGATGATAACCAGTGGTTATCTGGGTATTGCTGGCGGACGCGAAGCGCATCCGGGAGGCAGTGATCTGGTGGTGGTTCCCGCGGTACGTGAACGGCCACGGTTGGCCGCTGTGATGTAGATACCGGCCAGAGTGGGCTGTTTGTAGGAGCGGCGTAAGCCGCGAAGCTGACGTTGCTGAAGCACATGGCATCTCTGCCGTCTGCGGGATGTGCTTGCTTCGCGGCTTACGCCGCTCCTACAAAGAAGCCGGTTGGGTCATTGACCCAGCATGATCGCCAAGGGCTTGTCAGTTGGCAGTTTGACCTTGACCGGTACCGACTCGACGTCGCCTTCGCCGCGCATCGCATCGCCACTGGCGGACAGCCGGGCAAATACCTCAACTTCCTGCAGCGCCGACAGCTTTTGCGTGGGCATCGGGCTGTCGCCATCGTCGAGGGTGACGGTCAGCGGCGCCGCCTGTGCAGGGTGGCGCTCGACGGCGACCGGCATTGGCGGGCCGCCGGGGATGCGGGCGATGACGAACACGGTTTCCTTGCCGGAGGCGGCGCGTTCGGCCAAGGCCGGGGCCAGGGTTACCGTTATGGCGATGCCATCACCAGCAGCGCTTGCTGGAGCCGCTGTTGTTGCCGCTGTGTCAGTCTGCGCGGTGGTCGGTGCCTTGCCACGGGCGATGTCGATCTGCGCCTGCATCGCGTTTGCGGCGGCAGGCTCCAGCCTTGGCAGCAGGCTTTCCCAGGTCCGCGCGGCCGCGTCGTTCTGGCCTTGCTGGCGCTGCACGATGCCGGTGAGCCAGATTACCCGCTCGTTGTCCGGTGCGATCTGGCGGGCGCGGGCAAGCCACTGCTGGGCGATATCGTCGAACAGGAATTTCGGATCGGCCTGGGCGCGGGTCTGTGCGGCTTCGAGCAGCAGGCCTGGTTCGTCCGGCGCCAGCTGTACGGCGCGTTGGTAGGCAGTGGCGGCATCGGCGACCTTGCCGATCTCCAGCTGCGAGCGGGCCAGCAGTACCCAGCCGTCAACGCGCTCGGGGTTCTGCTTCAAGGCGTCCTGCAGCTGGGCGATGCCTTCTTCGATGGTCTGCGGCGCTGCGGCGGCTTCAGGTTGCGGCTGCATCGCCGCCGGGGTTCCCAACAATTGGTACAGGCCCAGCGTGGCGACCATCGCCATCGCAACCAGGCTGCCCCAGATCCGCCGTTTGCCGGCGCGCCACAGTGGCCACAAGGTGACGCCGGTTGCCACTACCGCCAGCACTGCAGCACCTACCATGAACCCGGTATTCACCATTCGCGTTCTTCCTGGCTGGCGTCGTCATTGCTGGCAACAGGGACGGTGCGGCCACGCCGCCGTACATGCACGATCAACAGCACGGCGCCGGCCAGCAACAACAGGCCGGGACCGAACCAGAGCAGGGCGGTGCTGGCCTCCAGTTGCGGGCGGTACAGCACGAACTCGCCGTAACGGTCGACCAGGAATTGCTTGATCTCGGCATCGCTGCGGCCTTCGTGCATCAGCTTGAGCACTTCGCGGCGCAGATCGTGGGCGATCTGCGCGTTGGAATCGGCCAGCGATTGGTTCTGGCATTGCACGCAGCGCAGCTCGGCGGTGAGTGCGTGGAAGCGTACTTCCTCGGCGCGGTCGCGGTATTGCAGTGGGCTGGGGTCGCCGGCTGGCTGCGCGCTGGCGGCGAACGCCAGGCACAGCCATAACAGGACCACAGCCCAGGCTCTCATCGGGCGGCCCCGAGGTCCGGCGCACCGTGTTTGCCACCGGCAGCGGCTTCGACTTTCTCCAGTGCCGGAATCAGCTGCTCATCCATGACCTGCTGGGTGATGGCGCCGCTGTACTTCCAGCGCACGATGCCGCTGCCGTCGACCAGGAAGGTTTCCGGTGCGGCGGCGATGCCCCAATCCAGCGCGGCGCGGCCTTCCTGGTCGGCCAGCACCACCATGTAGGGGTTGCCCAACTGCTCCAGCCAGCGCAGTGCTTCGCTGGGCTCGTCCTTCCAGTTGTAGCCGATCACGCGCACGCGCTTGGTTTCGGCGAAGCGGGTGAGGATGGGGTGTTCATCGCGGCAGGTCGGGCACCAGCTGCCCCAGACATTGAGTAGATAGGGCGCACCACGCAGCTGCTTGTCGGTGACATGCACGCTGGGGTCGTGCAGCACGGGCAAGGAAAACGCGGGCGCCGGTTTGTCGATCAGCGCTGACGGCAGGCTGTCGCGGTCGGGCTTGCCGGAGCGGCTGACGCCGTACAGCATCAAGCCCATCAGGCCGAGGAAGAACAACGCACCGAGCACGATGGCGACTGGCGGCAGGCGATGCTTGGTTTTGGATTCGGGCGCAGGATTATTCATTTCGATTTCTCAGGCAGCCTGCGGAAGCGGCGGTCGACGGCGGTGATGAAACCGCCCAGCGCCATCAGCGCCGCGCCCAGCCAGATCCAGCGGACAAAGGGTTTGATCTGTACACGCACGGCCCAGGAGCCGTCGCCCAGTGATTCTCCCAGTGCGACATAGATATCGCCACCCAGCGTGCGGTGTATGCCGGCCTCGGTCATCGGTTGGCCGCCACTGGCGTACATGCGCTTTTCCGGGTGCAGGCGGGTAATCAGCGTGTCGCCGCGCAATACCTGCAGGTGCCCGCGGTCGGAGTGATAGTTCGGTCCATCGCTGGCATCCACGCCTTCGAACAGCAGCGTATAACCGCCGGCGTCGATGGATTTGCCGGGTGCCAGCGCGACTTCATGCTGCACATGCAGCGCCTCCACCAGCAAGGCGCCGACCAGGAACACGGCCACACCGAAGTGGGCGATCAGCATGCCCCAGGTTTCGGCATTGGGCCGGCCACTTTTGCGCAGACGCATCCACAGGTAATAGCCGGTGCCGCCAGCGACCCAGGCGGCGCTGGCAATGCCCATTGCAGTCTTGAACTTGCCTTGCGGGGCCATCCACCAGCCGATGATGCCCAGCACGACCGCCAATCCCGCCCACGGTGCGAGCAGCGCAAGGGTGCGAAGGCCTTGCTCGCGTTGCCAGCGGCTGAGGGGGCCGAATGGCAGCAGCACGATCATCGGTGCCATCAACAGCACGAACAGGGTGCCGAAGTACGGTGGTCCCACCGAGACCTTGCCCAGATCCAGCGCATCGGCCAACAACGGATACAAGGTGCCGAGCAGGACCATCGCGCAGGCGCAGCTGAGCAGCAGGTTGTTGGCCAGCAGCAGGCTTTCGCGCGAGTTGAGCGCGAACGCGCGGCGCGGGTCGTTGCTGTTGCCACCCATGCCGGGTGCACGTAGTGCATAGAGCAGCAGCGAGCCGCCGACCACGATGCCGAGGAAAATGAGGATGAACAGGCCGCGCGAGGGATCGGCGGCAAACGAATGCACGCTGGTCAGCACGCCCGAGCGCACCAGGAAGGTGCCGAGCAGGGACAGCGCAAACGCAGCAATCGCCAGCAGCAGGGTCCAGCCGACAAACACGCCGCGCTTTTCAGTGGCCGCTTGCGAGTGCAGCAGGGCCGCGCCAACCAGCCATGGCATGAAGCTGGCGTTCTCCACCGGGTCCCAGAACCACCAGCCGCCCCAACCCAGCTCGTAGTACGCCCACCAGCTGCCCAGCGCGATGCCGATGGTCAGGAAGCCCCAGGCCGCGTTGGTCCACGGCCGGGTCCAGCGCAGCCAACGCACGTCGATGCGGCCGTCGATCAATGCTGCGATGGCGAAGGCGAACGGCACCGCGAAACCGACGTAGCCCAGATAGAGCAGGGGCGGGTGGATGATCAGCCCGGGGTCCTGCAGCAGCGGATTGAGGTCGTGGCCTTCACCCGGTGCTGGCAGCAGGCGTGCGAACGGATTGGAGGTGAACAGCAGGAAGGCGAGGAAGCCGACGCTGATCATGCCCATCACCGACAGCACACGCGCCATCACTTCGGGTGGCAGCTGCCGCGAGAACGCGGCCACCGCGGCGGTCCACAGCGCCAGCACCAGCGACCACATCAGCAGCGAGCCTTCGTGTGCTCCCCATACCGCCGAATAGCGGTAGATCATCGGCAGCAGGGTGTTGGAGTTGTCGGCGACGTAGCGCAGCGAGAAATCCTGGCGCACGAAGGCAATCGTCAGCACCACGAAGGCGGCCAGCACCGTGCTCAGCTGCAGCATCGCTGCCGGGCGGGCGATCGCGGTGAGTGCGGGGATGCCGCGTTGGGCGCCGACAAGTGGCAGGACGCTTTGCAGCAGGGCTGCCAGCAGGGCGAGGATCAGCAATACCTGTCCGATTTCACCGAGCACTCAGGGCGTTTCCGTCGTTGGGGTGGTGGCCGGAACCTGGTGCTTGTCGTGCGCCACACCCATCTTGTCGGCCAGCTCCTTGGGCATATAGGTCTCGTCGTGTTTGGCCAGCACGTCTTCGGCGACGAATACGCCGTTGACCATGCGCCCGGTGGCGACCACCGCCTGTCCTTCGCGGAACAGGTCGGGCAGGATGCGGTCGTAGGTGACGGGCAGCATCGCGTCACCGTCGGTGACCTCGAAGCGCGCCAGCAGCGCACCGGGTTCGCGTTTGAACGAGCCTTTGGCCACCATGCCGCCAAGCCGGAAACGTGCGTCCGGGGCAACCTGGCCGGCGTTGACCTCGGCGGGCGTGTACAGATAGGCGATGTTGCGCTGCAGGGCAGTGCTGACCAGGGCGACCGCTGCGCCGGCAACCAGCAGGACCAGCAACACCAGCAACAGGCGGCGGCGCTGGGTGGGGCTCATCGGCTCAGTTCCTCATCAACGGCTGCTGCGCTGCCACGGCTGGCACGAGTGATGCGCGCACGTGCCTCGCGCAACTGCTGGCGGATCTGCAGGCGTGGCACGATGAAGTCCCAGGCCAATACGATGAAGAACACGGCGTAGGCCAGTGCCACGTATTTGAAATAGGTCATGCCGACTTCTCCAGCCGTTCGCGCAGCCAGGCCTTGCCGATTTCGCGGCGCAGGTTGTCGGCGCGGGCGCGCGACAGCAGCGATCCGACGAACCAGAACTTGGTAGCCAGCACCATGATCCACAGCGGCAGGATCATGCTGCTGTCCATGCTGGAGTCGCCGAACACGCGGATGGTCTGGCCCTGGTGCAGCGAGTTCCACCACACCACCGAGTAGCGGATGATCGGCAACATCACCACGCCGACGATGGCCAGCAGGCCGGCGGCGCGGGCGGCCGCGCGGCGATCATCGATGGCGCCGTACAGCCCCATCACGCCCAGATAAATGAACAACAGGATCAGTTCGGTGGTCAGGCGCGGGTCCCAATCCCACCAGGTACCCCACATCGGCTTGCCCCAGATGCTGCCGGTGAGCAGGGTGATCAGGGTGAACGCTGCACCGATGGGAGCGCAGGCCATGGCCAGGATCTCGCAGAGCTTGATCCGCCAGATCAGCGCGATTGCGCTGTAGAGGGCCATCAGCCCGAACACGAACAGGCTCATCCATGCCGATGGCACGTGGATATACAGGATGCGGAAGCTGTCGCCCTGCTGGTAGTCAGCCGGGACCACCGCCAAGGCCTGCCAGAGGCCGAAGCCGAACAGAGGCAGCGCGGCGATATAGCACCAGGTGGACCAACGGGCGGCGAAGGTGTCGAAGTAGGGCGGTGAGCCCAGCTTGTGAAACCAACCAACTAAACCTTTGAACATCCGCTCGCTCGCTGAGGAAGACGATGACCGGGCCGCGATCAGCGGCCCGACCGGCTGGGCGGTGCGGGCTGCACCACCGTTGCTGTTTTCAGACTAGCGCAAGATACCGCAAATTCAGAAAACCGGCGGGTCGTGGCCGACGTGCGTCAGGCTGATCCGGTGCCTGCGGCGCGCCGCTGATCAGCAGCGTCGCAGGTGGGTGCATCTACACGGCAGGGTCATGCCTCGTGTCATGCGGCTCAAGGTGCTCACGCATGCCGTATCGATTCTGTTTTGATGCTTTGCACAAAAGGGGCGGGTGAGGATCGAGTCCCGCCCGCCCATCTTCCAATTGCTGCAGGTGCGTCGTTTGCTGGCGCGAGTGAAGCCGGCTTGGCATCAGTTTCGCGGCAGCGCACCGGCCATGAACAGACGGACTGCGTCTCGCGCCTGTTGTTGTGCCTTGGGCAGGTCACTGAGGACAACGCGCCCATTGACCGAGCGCAGGACCAGGCCGCCGATCACCAGCATGTAAAAGAAATGCGCGGCTTGTTCCGGGTTTTCGATATACATGCGACCGGCTGCGGTTTCGCGGGCGAAGTACTGGCTGAGCAACACTTCCATTGGCGCCACGCCATGGGCATGGAACCAATCACGCAGCGCGGGTTGGTTCATGCCTTCGGAAATCACCACGCGATGGCAGGCAAGGCGTCTGGGCGAGAGGACTTCCTCGGCCATCTGGCTGGCGGCGTCCTCCAGCGCCTCGGCGGGCGGCAGCGGCGATTGCAGCAAGGTGTCCAGGCTGCGGCCGAAGTCGTTGATGCTCTGCTCCATCAGGGCGTGGATCAGGCCTTCCTTGTCGCCGAAGGCGCGGTAGAGGGTGGCCATCGAACCGCCGGCGCGCTTCACGATGTCGGACAGGCGTGCCGCCTGGTAGCCCTTTTCGTTGAAGACCTCGGTGGCGGCCGCCAGGAACTTCTCCACCCGCAGTTCGCCGCGGCGTTGCAGCTCGACCACGGGACGGGGCGGCAAGGTAGGCTTGTCTACGCTCGGAACTTCCGTGTCGGGCCGCTCAGCCATGTGCTTGGTTTGATTTGTGAAGTCAACGTCAAGAATAGCGCTGTTTTGGGCTCAGGAGTTGGCGATGCGGATTGCCGCTGCCGCGGTCAGAGGGGCGAGCACTGCGCTGACCAGCAAACCGGCCGCCAGCATCAGCAGCGCACCACCGGGATCAAAACCCTGTGCCGCTGCCGCCACCGCGCCTGCACCGAACACCAGTACCGGGACGTATAGCGGCAGCACCAGCAGCGCCAGCAGGATGCCGGCGCGGCGCATGCCCACGGTCAATGCGGCTACCACCGCCCCGAGCAGGCTCAGCAGGGGGGTACCCAGCGCCAGCGCGGCAAGCAGCACCGGCAGCTGCTCGCGCGGCAGGTGCATCAGTTCGGCCAGCAAGGGGCTGACCAGGACCAGCGGGAAGGCGGTGGTCAACCAATGCGAGAAGACCCGCACGGCGACCAGCCAGGCCAGCGGTACCGGCGACAACAGCCATTGCTCCAGCGAACCATCCTCGGCGTCGCTGCGGAACAAGGTATCCAGCGACAGCAGGCCGGCCAGCAAAATCGACAGCCACAGCACCGCCGAGGCAACGCTCTGCAGCAACCGGGGTTCGCCGCCCAGTGCCAGCGCGAACAGCGCTACCACCAGCAAGGCGAACAGGATCGGTTGCGCAGCATCGCCGCGGCGACGCCACAGCAGCTTCAGGTCGCGGGCCAACAGGGCACGCGCGGCAGAGAACAGCGTTGGTTGTGGACCGGGCAGGCTCATGCTGCGTCCTCCGGTGCTGCTGCGTTGCCCAAGGTAAGCGTGCGATTGCGGACCGGTGGTGCCGCGTAGGCACCGTGGGTGGTCACCAGCGCACCGCCGCCGCCGCGCAGATGCGCGGAGATCATCCGGTTGACCAGGTTGATGCCATCCAGGTCGAGGTTGGCGTAGGGCTCGTCCAGCAGCCAGATCGGCGCCGGTGACAACCAGATACGGGCCAGCGACAGGCGTTTTTTCTGGCCGGCCGACAGTTGCCGGACCAGGGTGTCCTCGTAGCCGGCAAGGCCGACGATTGCCAGGGCATTGCCCGGCATCTGCCGCGCACGGCGGCCTTGCAGTCCGCACAGGAAGTGCAGGTTCTCCAGGCAACCGAGGTCCTGCTTGAGCGCGGTGAGGTGGCTCAGGTAAGCGATATAGCGGGAGCGGTCGGTACTGTTGGCGGGACGGCCGTCGATCTCGATCCTGCCTTCGTCCGGGCGCAGCAGTCCGGCCAGCACGCGCAGCAAGGTGGTCTTGCCGGCGCCATTGCTTCCCTGCACCAACAGCGCTTCGCCCGCATCCACGTGCAGGTCCAGCGGCCCGAATACCGGATCGTCATTGCGGGTGAAGCGCAGGCCGCGGGCATCGAGCAGCGGCAGGGTGTTCGTGGTGTCAATCATCGGATCGGGCGCTTCCGTCCTTGGAGAGGTGGCGCAGGCAGGGCGGCGCATCGGGCCGCGCAGTATAGCGCTGCCAGGGTGTTGTCCCGGGGCCTGAGGGCATGGTTTGGGAAGCCTGGCGTGCCAGCTTTGCGTACACTCGGGGTTTTCTCCCCCGGCGTGTACGTACCCATGCATCCGCAGACCAAGTTGCCCAAGGTGGGCACCACCATTTTTACCGTGATGTCGCAGCTGGCCGCCGAACATGGCGCGGTCAATCTTGGCCAGGGCTTTCCGGACTTTTCCGCCCCGCAGCGTTTGATCGACGAAACCGCGAAGGCCATGCGCGAGGGCTTGAACCAGTACGCGCCGATGACCGGCGTGGCGCCGTTGCGCCAGGCGATCGCGCAGAAGGCGCTGGATTGCTATGGCGCACAGGTTGATCCGGACAGCGAGATCACCGTCACCTCCGGCGGCACCGAGGCGATCTTCAATGCCATCCATGCCGTGGTGCGTGCCGGTGAGGAAGTCATCGTGCTGGACCCTGCTTATGACTGCTATGAGCCGGCGATCGACCTGGCCGGCGCGCGCGCTGTGCACGTGCCGCTCGACCCGCAGACCTTCGCGGTGGATTGGGACCGTGTACGCGCGGCCATCACCCCGAAGACGCGCATGTTGATGGTGAATACGCCGCACAACCCATCTGGCGCGATGTTGACTGCCGACGACATGCAGGCGCTGGCAGACGTGCTGCGCGGCACCGACATTTACCTGATCTCCGATGAAGTGTACGAGCACATCATCTATGACGGTGCCCGCCATGAGTCGGCACTGCGCTACCCCGAGCTGCGTGAGCGTGCGTTCGTGATCTCGAGCTTCGGCAAGACCTATCACTGCACCGGCTGGAAGATCGGCTACGCCATCGCGCCGCCGGCAATGACCGCCGAGTTCCGCAAGGTCCACCAGTACAACACCTTCACCACCTACAGCCCGGCGCAGTACGGTTTTGCCGCGATGATTCGTGACGAGCCCGAGCATCACCTGGAGCTGGGCGCGTTCTACCAGGCCAAGCGCGACCGCTTCCGCGAGCAGTTGCTGGGTACGCGTTTGAAGCCGCTGCCGGTGCCGGGCGGTTACTTCCAGTTGGTGGACTATTCGGCGATCAGCGACCTGCCGGACCATGAGTTCGTGCGCTGGCTGACCATCGAGAAGGGCGTTACCGCGATCCCGTTGTCGCCGTTCTACGAAACCCCGCCGGCTGGCCAGCGTCTGGTGCGGCTGTGCTTCGCCAAGAACGATGCGACGCTGGATGCGGCCATCGAGCGCCTGCGCGCGCTCTGATATTCGAAACCACCATGGATACCGGTTTGTTCGTTTTCCTCGTGGCGTTCTGCACGTTCCTGCTTGCGGGTGTGGTGAAGGGCTATCTGTTCCTTTCCGTGGTTCAACCCGGCTTGCAGGCGCGTGGCGTATCGGTGGATGAGGGGCGCTTGGCGTTTCGTGGCAGTTTTGGTCGCTATACCCGTGCGTATCTGGCGTTGCTTGATGATGTCGAGCGGTGCCAGCCGGTCAATCGTTGGATCGCGCGGTTGCAGTGGTGGGTGCCGGTACTGGGCGCGGCCGTGGCGACCAGCGCTGTTCTTTCTTCATGGCTTTCAGGACGATGACGACAATGCAGGACCTGCGTATTTCCCTGGTGCAGGGTGACACCCGCTGGCACGACCCGGCGGGTAACCGCGACTATTACGGTGCGCTGCTGGCGCCGCTGGCGGGCAACACCGATCTGGTGATCCTGCCGGAGACCTTCACCAGTGGTTTTTCCAACGACGCGATTGACCAGGCTGAAGACATGGACGGCCCGACCGTTGCATGGATCGCCGAACAGGCCCGCGCGTTGGGCGCGGTAGTGACCGGTAGCGTGCAGCTGCGGGTGGATGGCTGCGTCTACAACCGTCTGCTGTGGGCCACGCCCGAAGGCGAGTTGCACTACTACGACAAGCGCCACCTGTTCCGTTTTGGCGGCGAGCACAAGCGTTATGCGGCCGGCAACGAACGGCTATGCGTGGAGTGGAAGGGTTGGCGGATCAATCCGCAGATCTGCTACGACCTGCGTTTCCCGGTGTTCTGCCGCAACCGGTTTGATGTGGAGCGGGCAGGGCGGATGGATTTCGACCTGCAGATCTTCGTCGCCAACTGGCCGTCGGCGCGTGCCTATGCGTGGCAGACCCTGGCGCGTGCACGGGCGATTGAAAACCTCTGCTACGTGGCAGTGGTGAACCGCATTGGCGTGGACGGCAATGGCCTGCATTATTCCGGCGACAGCGCGGTGATCGATTTCCTCGGCCAGCCGCAGCTGGAGATCCGCGAGCGCGAGCAGGTGGTCACCACCACCATCTCGGCGCAGGCGTTGGCGGCGCATCGCGAGCGCTTCCCGGCAATGCTGGATGCCGATGCGTTTACCTTGGGCGGGCCGGTAGTGCTTCGCTGAACGCCGGCCGCGCGTCGGGTCTGCAGGCTCTTTGCAAGGCGCAGGGGGGCTGTCAGGCTCGATGCCGGTTCAATCAAGCAGAGGATGCGCGATGAAGAAGATGATGGCGATGGCTGCAGTGCTGGCGTTGGGCCTTGCCCCGGCGGCGCAGGCTGCGGGCAATATCGACTGCGAGCTGCGCTACAACCTGAGTGGTTGGTCGGCGTTCTACAAGACTTCCAGCGGCACTGGCACGATCACCTGTGAAAATGGTGCAAGCATTCCGGTAAAGATCACCGCCAAAGGCGGTGGCCTGACGGTGGGCCGCACCACCATCACTGACGGTCGCGGCAGGTTTACCGGTGCTTATGCGCTCAATGACTTGCTGGGCACCTATGCGGCGGCCGAGGTGCATGCCAGTGCCTCACGGGCGACCGATGCGCAGGCGATGACCAAGGGCGATATTTCGCTGGCGCTGGCGGGTACCGGTCGTGGCTGGAGTCTGGGCATCGGCTTCGGAAAGTTCGTGATCGAACGCCGCTGAGGCCCAGGCGATGAACGCCAGGGCGGTTGGAGGACGCTCGCCCCCAGCCGCCGCTGCGGGATACCTTCTCCCGCGTACGGGAGAAGGGAGAGCTTGGAAGCAGTGCCCAGGGCCGAAGCAATGGGCTGGCCCAATGCCCTGTTTTGGGTTTCATTCTTCAGCTGCAACGGGGAAAGCCTTGAGTGCCGCCCACACCACCGGCTTGGCCCACTCCGGCACCTGTGCAAACTCGCCCTGGCTGACCGGGCAGAGAATCCGCCCCTTGTCCATTTCCAGCACAAGCAGCGGCTCGACCAGACCGTCGTGATCGGGCGGACGGCTGTTGTCATACACGTGCAGCGTCGTCAGGTGCGGCAATAGCTCGATCAGGTTGAGGCGCGAGCTGTCGTAGCGTTGGCGGATCTTGTCTTCGGGAATATCGTGGCCGCCGGCTGCAACGCGTTGGGCCACGCGTTGCAGGTGCAGTTCGATGCTTTCCAGGCCGCAGAACCAAACCGATACCTCATGCTGTTTGCAGGCTTCGTGCAACAGCTTGGGAATGGTGTTGGCGCCGAGCGTGGTTTCGAAAGCGTAGTCACGATTGGACTGCATTGCCTCGCGCAGGCGGCGGGTGCCTTCCTGCCATGCGGCTGCGTTGGCTTCTGCCAACGGCCAATCCCGTTCCACCAGTTGCCGGGTGAAGGCGTCGGGGTTGAACCAGGTGGCGCCATCATGCGCCAGCATCATGCCCAGCAGGGAGCTTTTGCCGGCACCATTGACGCCGGCCAGTACCAGGATGCGCGCCATCGATCAGCGCGACTGGCCCGGGGTGATCTTCAAGCCGCGGCGGCCAGGGCGGCCCAGGGCCCTGCTCAAGGCCGTGCCGTCATCGAGTACGGCAAGATGGGCATCGAACTCGGCCTGCAGTTGCTGGAGTGACTGCGCGCGCTGCGCTGCCGTCGACGCGCCGGACGCCTGCGCGACCAGCCGCTGGTATTCCTCGGCAGAGACCACCACCGCTTGCGGATGGTTGTGGTTGGTAACCACCACGGCTCCGCGTTTGGCGACTTTGCGCATCAGATCAGGCCAGCCTTTGGCTTTGACGTCACTGGCGGGCGTCTTTTCCAGATCCAGCAGGTTCAGTGACAGGTCCATGGCGGTTTCCGGGCTGTGTGTTCGCAAAATATACCAAATTTCCCATTTTGGGTATTTTTGCCAGGGCGCGTTCATTGACCGTTCGTTTGCGGGCCTGAAACGCAGACGCCCGGTGCAAGTTGCACCGGGCGTTTGCTTGCGGCGTTGCGCGGTGAGGCGCGTCAGCTGCGTTGTGGATCAGGCGCCGCGCGGACCGCGGTTGCCGCCGCCAGGACGGCCGCCGCCACCCGGGCGGCCTGCGCCACCGGGACGGTTGCCGCCCGGACGCGGACCGCCAGAGGGACGACCACCCGGGCCGCCTGGGCCACGGTTGCCACCACTCGGACGGCCGCCGGCCGGGCGTGCGCCGTAGGGGCTGTAGCTCGGGGTGGCGTGATCGGAGGGGAAGCTCGGGGCATTGCCCGGGTGACCGTACGGATGCTTGCGCTGGCCCTGGCCTGCGCCCTGCGGGCGACCCTGGCCGGGGCCGCCACGGCTGGCACCCGGGGCGCCGCCCGGACGCGGCTTGCCGTAGGGACGGGCCTGGCCATCGGCGGCCGGACCACGGCCCGGACCACGATTGCCGCCCGCGCCGCGCGCTGCGCCCGGACCTGCATTGCGGTGGCCGCTCGGGCCGGTGCTGACACCGTCCGGCACGTACCAGGTGCGGAACGCGGCCGGGTTGCCGTCCGGCAGGCTGCGGTCGCCTGCGGGCTTGCGCTGCTTGAACGGCTTCTGCGACTGCTTGGCTGCGGCTTCGCCGCTGACCGTCAGGCCGCCCTTGTAGCCGCCGCTGTTGCCACGGCCACGGCCGCCGCGGTCTTCGCGCACGTTGTCGAAGCGACGCAGTTCGCGGCCTTCATCGGCAGTGTTGTGGCCGTTGACGTAGGCATTGCCGCGGCCGCCATCGCGCGACACGCGCAGGGTGGTCTTGACCGCCTTGCGCTGGCCGATCACCGGCTGCAGGGTCAGTGCCGACGGGGTGCCTTCTTCCAGCTTCAGCTGGGCGCGCAGTGCGTCGACCTGCTGGGTGGTCAGTTCCACCGACTTGCCGCGCATCAGGTCGCGCGGCAGCTCGATCTTGCCGTAGCGGGTGCGCTTCAGGCGGCTGACCTGGCAGCCCTGCGATTCCCACAGGCGGCGCACTTCACGGTTGCGGCCTTCCTTGACGACCACGCGGAACCAGTCGTGTGAATCGGTGCCGCCAATGCGCTCGACCTCGTCGAACTTGGCGCCGCCGTCTTCCAGCAGCACGCCGCGGCCAAGGCGTTCGACGATTTCGTCGGAGACCTTCTCTTCGCCTTCCGGCGCACGCACACGTACCACGTACTCGCGCTCTACCTCGAACGACGGGTGCATCATCGCGTTGGCGAGTTCACCGTCGGTGGTAGCCAGCAGCAAGCCGGTGGTGTTGATGTCGAGGCGGCCGATGGCGATCCAGCGTGCGCCCTTCAACGGCGGCAGCGCTTCGAATACGGTTGGGCGGCCTTCGGGATCGTCACGGGTGGTGACTTCGCCCTCGGGCTTGTTGTAGATCAGCACGCGCGACGGGTCGGTCAGCGCGCTGGCGACGAAGCTGCGACCGTCGAGGTCGATCTTGTCGCCGCTCTTGATCGACATGCCGGTTTTGGCGACTTCGCCGTTGACCTTGACCAGGCCATCGGCGATGCGCTGTTCCAGCGCACGGCGCGAGCCGAGGCCGGCCTGGGCCAGGACCTTGTGCAGGCGCTCTTCGAGCTTGGGCTGTTGGTCGGTGTCGGCTTCGCGCTTGAGCGAGAGCTTGTTCAACGAAGATTTACGCGGGGTGTCACTCATCTGTTTGGCTCCGGCCGGCGTTTTCCGCGTCGGCCTGTGGTTCGGAATCGGCTACATCAACAGCCACGGTCGTCGTCGCGACGGCGTTGTTTTCAGTTTTTTCCACTTCCGCCGCGCGCTCTCCCGGCGCGGCGTCGGGTTCGCCGGTGAAGGCGGTGTTGGATGCAGCTGCGTTCGAATCCGGGGATCCTGGCGTAGCTGCGGGTGTGGGGTCGCTGTCGTTGGCGGCATCCAGGCCTTGCGGCGAGGCGGCACCAGCGGCAAGCGGGGCAGCTGGTTGGCCGTCGCCATCCAGCGGTAGTTGCGGTTCCAGCTCGCCGATGTCGCGCAGTTCGGACAGTGGCGGAAGTTCGTCCAGGCGCTTGAGCCCGAAGTAGTCCAGGAAGCCCTTGGTGGTGCCGAACAAGGCGGGCTTGCCAGGCACGTCACGGTGGCCGATGACCCGGATCCACTCGCGCTCTTCCAGGGCCTGGATGATGTTGCTGCTCACTGCCACGCCGCGTACCTGTTCAATCTCGCCGCGGGTGATGGGCTGCCGGTAGGCGATCAAGGCCAGGGTTTCCAGCGTGGCACGGGTGTAACGGGTCTTGCGTTCGGTCCATAGCCGCGACACCCAGCCGTGCACTTCGCTGGTGATCTGGTAGCGGTAGCCAGAGGCCACCTCCGTCAGTTCCACGCCGCGGCCCGCGCAGCCTTCGCGCAGCAGTTCCAATGCCCGTTCGATGCTGCCCGGCGGTGCCGGCTCATCTTCGGGAAACAGCCCCTGCAGTTGCGCCAAGGTGACCGGCTGGCTGGAAGCAAGCAGGGCGCCTTCGACAATGCGGTTGATCAGCGGTTGATCCATGCGTTGGGTCGGTTGCTCAGGCGGGAGTGTCAGCGTCATCGAACTCGCTGGAGAACTGCAGCGGTGCGTTGGTGTTGCCAGTGGCCAGGGACTTCACATAAATCGGGGCGAGCGGGGCTTCCTGCACGATGTCGAGCAGTTGCTCCTTGGCCAACTCCAGTACTGCAAGGAAGGTGACCAGGACGCCGAGCTTGCCTTCTTCGGCGGTGAACAGACTTTCAAAACGGTAGAACTTGTCGCCTTCCAGCAGGCCGAGCACGTCACCCATGCGCTGCCGCACACTCAGCGCCTCGCGCTTGATCGCGTGGCCGCTGAACAGCTCGGCGCGCTTGAGTACGTCATGCAGCGCCAGCAGCATTTCCTTCAATTCCACCGGCGGCGGAGTCTTGACCAGTACACGCTCTGGCACGAAGGCGTGCGCCAGGCTGGTGTCGCGGTCCTGCCGGGGCAGGCTGTCGATATCCTCGGCGGCCTGCTTGAAGCGTTCGTACTCCTGCAGACGGCGCACCAGTTCGGCGCGTGGATCTGCTTCTTCGCCTTCGATGCTGGGTGGGCGCGGCAACAACATGCGCGACTTCACTTCAGCAAGAATCGCCGCCATCACCAGGTATTCGGCCGCCAGTTCGAAGCGCAGCTCCTGCATGACATTGATGTATTCCACGTACTGCTTGGTGATCTCGGCGACCGGGATATCCAGGATGTCCAGGTTCTGCCGGCGGATCAGGTAAAGCAGTAGATCCAGCGGGCCCTCGAAGGCGTCGAGAATGACTTCCAGTGCATCCGGTGGAATGTACAGATCCTGTGGGATCTGCAGTACCGGTTGGCCATGCACCATCGCCAGCGGCATTTCCTGCTGCTGCGGTAAGGGATGCTGCGCTGGCGGGTTCGCGTCGTGCGCGAGTTCGGAAGTCATCAGGTCGACATTCGGGGTATTGCGAACCGGACGCGCCCCAGGTTCCCGCCCGGGAGCATTCCAGCCCATGTATTACGAGCTACTCGCGCTTGTTTGGCGCGCTTCCACACATGAACAACAAGGCGCGCCGCAGGATCAGCGGCAACGTCATTACGAGGAGGTCGTCTACGCGGTCCGGGAAGTGATGCGCTCCAGTGGTTGGGTGGCGGGCCTGACCCACTACCGCACCGGGCGGCTACTGGCCGACTGCGTGCAATGGACTAAAGAGTAATCGCCCGGGCAGGGCGGTGTCCAGCCTTGTGACGCTAGACTTGGCATCCTTCCATTCAGCAGACAAGCGGAGAAAGGCCAGTGTGGTACGTAATCGAGGGCTATGACGGAGAGGATGTGCTGGCGGCGCGGTTGCAGGCGCGGGCGGCACACCTGGCGCGGTTGCAGACATTGCTTGACCAGGGGCGACTGCTTTTGGCCGGTCCCTGTCCTGCAATTGACGCGGAAGACCCGGGTCCGGCTGGTTTCAGTGGCAGCGTGGTGATCGCCAGTTTTGAAGACCTTTCCGCCGCAAGGGCCTGGGCCGATGCCGACCCGTATGTGGCTGCTGATGTCTACACCCGTGTGGACGTGCGTCCATTCCGCAAGGTGCTGCCATGAGCCGGGTCGAGCGGATCCAGGCGGCCCTGCAGGCCGCTTTTGCGCCGCTGCAGCTGGAAGTGAAGGACGATAGCCACCGTCATGCCGGCCATGCCGGGGCCAGCGATGGACGTGGTCATTTCAAGGTCATGGTGGTCAGTGAGGCCTTCGCCGGCAAGGCGCCGCTCGCCAGGCATCGTGCGGTGTATGCCGCACTCGGCGAGATGATGGAGACGGATATCCACGCGTTGTCGATCAAGGCGTTGACGCCGCAGGAGCTGGGCGGGGCTGGCTGAAGGGAATGGGTCATTGCAGGGTTCCCGTGGAAGTGGTCGGGACAGATGTTGTCCAGGCGGGCCAAGTTCAGCTAACGAACTGTTTACAAATGCGTTTGAAAACGTTTACAGTCCGCCCGACCCTGTACTGCGGTGGGTAGGCCAGTGGCGAAGTCGGCAATAACGATCAAGGATGTTGCCCGTGAGGCGAATGTCTCCGTCGCAACCGTGTCACGTGCCCTCAATGGCCATGACAATGTCGCCGCGCCGGTCCGCAAGCTGGTGCTGGAAGTGGCCAGCCGGCTGCGCTACACCCCGCACGCTGCGGCCCGCAGCCTGAGCAGCCGCAGTACCCAGACAGTCGGTGTGGTACTTCCCGACCTGTACGGTGAGTTTTTTTCCGAGCTGATGCGCGGCATCGACGGTGTGGCCAGCGCCCATCGCCGGCACCTGTTGGTGTCCAGCTATCACGGCGACCAGCAACAGCAAGGTTCGGTGCTGCAGGCCATGCGCGGGCGCGTTGACGGCTTGCTGGTCCTTTCGCCTTACGCAGGTGACTCCGATTTCCTGGTCGACAACCTGCCGCCAGCGTTGCCAACGGTCTTGATCAACACGCCGTTGGCCAATGCGCAGTACCCGCTCTTCAGCATCGATGACCATGCCGGTGCGCTGAGCATGACCCGACATCTGCTTGAAGGCGGGCATCGCCGCATCGCCTTCATCTGCGGGCCGGCGCACAACCATGATGCGCAGCAGCGCCTGCTCGGTTTCCGTGAGGCGATGGCGGCGTTCGATGGCGAGGTGGAAGCTATCGAGCTGCCTGGCAATTTCGATGAAGCCTCCGGTCATCAGGCCGGATTGGCATTGTTGGCAGGCGCTGCACTTCCTGATGCGGTGTTTGCCGCCAACGACATGATGGCCCTGGGGTGCCTGTACGCGTTCTCGCAGGCGGGCATGAAAGTGCCTGCGCAAGTGGCGCTGGCCGGCTTTGATGACATTCCCTTGGCGCGCTTTGTTCACCCTGCTTTGACAACGATGCAGGTCAGCATCGCCGAGTTGGGCGAGCGGGCGATGCTGCAGTTGGTGCAGATGATCGACAGCGGGCAGGCGCAGGCAGCGCCGGCCGTAACCCTGGTCCCAACCTTGGTCGTACGCGACTCTACTGCCGCGCGCGACCTCCCTTGACCCGGCGATAGACCGGGATGGTTCCCCACAAAACGTTCCTCGCGGCCCATGCCGCCGCTTCGGGAGAGGTAAAGAATGAACAACAATGCTCGGAAATCCACCCCCACACGCAAGCTGCTCAGCAGCGCGCTGACTGCATGCCTGCTGCTGGGCGTAACACCCGCATTCGCGCAGAGCACCAGTGCGACCATCCGCGGCCAGGTGATGGCTGACTCGGCCCCCGCCGCGCAGGCGCAGATCACCGCCACCAATACCGCCACTGGTTTGAGCCGCAGCGTGCAGAGCAGCGTCAATGGCAGCTATTCGTTGGCTGGCTTGCCGCCGGGCACCTACAAGATCGACGTCAATGCCGGCGGCAAGACCAGCAGCCAGAACATCACCGTGCAGGTCGGCCAGACCGCGACAGTGAACCTGGGCGTTGGTGGTGTGGCTGAAACCGGCGGTGGCTCGGCAACCACGCTGGACGCGGTGCAGGTCACCGCGCAGGCGCCGATCGAGACCAAGACCTCGGAAATCGCCACCTACATCACGCCGCAGCAGATCCAGGCGCTGCCGCAGGGCACGCGTAACTTCCTGGCATTCGCCGATACCGTGCCGGGCATGGCGTTCGAGCAGAATCCGGCCAACGGCTCGACCAAACTGCGTGGCGGCGTGCAGAGCGCCAACAACGTCAACGTCTACATCGATGGCGTGGGCCAGAAGAACTACGTCACCCAGGGCGGCATCACCGGCCAGGATGCCAGCCGCGGCAATCCGTTCCCGCAGTTGGCCATCGGCGAGTACAAGGTCATCACCTCGAACTACAAGGCCGAGTACGACCAGATCAGCTCGGCCGCGGTGACGGCGGTGACCAAGTCCGGCACCAATGAGTTCAAGGGCTCGTTCTTCTGGGATTACACCAACCAGGATTGGCGCGAACCGCGTGAAAGCGAGAAGAACGGCGTCGGCAAGACCCGTTCCGGTGAGAAGCAGTACGGCGCCAGCTTCGGCGGCCCCATCGTGCAGGACAAGGCACACTTCTTCGTCACCTATGAAGGCAAGGAATATAACGCGCCGCAGGACCTGAAGCCGGGCGAAGGTCGCACGGCCAGCGATCTGCCGCAGGCCTGGCGTGACCAGCTCGGTGCTACCGCAACGCCGTTCAAGGAAGACCTGTACTTCGGCAAGTTGGACTGGTCGGTGAATGATGCCAACCTGCTCGAGTTCACCTACAAGCGCCGTGAGGAAAGCGAGATCGGCAATGTTGGCGGGCAGAGCGCAAGCAGCTACGGCACCGATACCGGTGTGACCGAAGATCGTTACGACCTGCGCTGGCAGTACTCCAGCACCAACTGGCTCAGCGATTCGCACCTGACCTACGAAAAGGCGTTCTGGACCAAGGCGCCGGTGAACTTCGGCAATGGCGCCGTGCTGACCGATGGCAGTGGTGATGATGGCAAGCAGATCTACCGCATCGGTGCGGGTGACGGTGGCCTGCAGGACAAGGGACAGAAGGGTTGGTCGTTCCAGAACGACACCACCTTCTTCGGTTGGGAAGGGCATACGCTGAAGTTCGGCGTGAAATACAAGCAGGTTGATCTCGACACCATCGAGCAGCAGCCCTACAACCCGCAGTTCTATTACGACATCAACCAGGGCGGCGTCGTTCCGTACTTCGTGCGCTTCGGCAGCCCGGCGGGCGGCACTGATGGCGGTTCTGTCACCTCCAAGAACAAGCAGTTCGGCATCTACATCCAGGATGACTGGGATGTCACTGATCGGCTGACCTTGAACCTGGGTCTGCGCTGGGACTACGAGAAGACCCCGTCGTACCTGGACTTCGCCACCGCGCCGGATGTGCTGGCGTCGCTGGCCAGCCAGGACCCCAATGCCGCGGCCGGGCAGACCTATGCGCAGACGCTGGCGCTGGGCGGCATCGACGTCAACCGCTACATCAGCACCGGCAACAACCGCAAGCCGTTCAAGAATGCCATCCAGCCGCGTCTTGGTTTCTCCTATGACCTGAGTGGTGATGAACGCTTGGTGCTGTTCGGCGGCGTTGGTCGTTCCTATGACCGCAACCTGTTCGACTACCTGCAGCTGGAACGCAGCAAGGCGACCTTCCCGACCCGTCGCTTCAAGATCAATTCGCCGGGCCACGCCTGCGTGGTTGGCGGCGACTGCCTGGAATGGAGCCCGCAGCTGCTTGATCGCGACTACCTGATGTCGCTGATCGATTCGACCGAGGCCGGTCGCGAAGTGTGGATGTTCGACAACAAGTTGAAGACCCCGTACTCCGACCAGTTCAGCCTGGGCATCCGCAGCAGCTTCAACCTGATCGGCCAGGAGTGGAACAGCTCGGCCACCCTCCAGCACACCCGTTACAAGGATGGCTTGCTGATCTCGCGTGGCAACCGCTATGCCGATGGTGGTGTTTTCGCCCCCAACGGCAGCCCGTGGAATGCGCCGGGCCTGCCGGGGCTTGGTTCGCTGATCGTGGCGACCAACGGTTTCGAATCGAAGAACACCGCATTGCTGCTGAGCCTGGACAAGCCGTATACGGCTGAAAGTCCGTGGAACATCAACCTTGCCTACACCTATACCGACGCCAAGCAGAACATCCACGAAAAGGATCCAGTCTACGGCTGGTACTTCCAGCAGGGTGGCTGGTTCGACGGCGCCTGGGCACCGAAGCATCGCCTGGTTGTCAGCGGCTTCACCGATCTGCCGTGGGGCATGAGTGCGTCCGGCAAGCTGACCCTGGCCAGCAAGATCAAACGCTGGGACATCGACGGAACCGCTGCCTACGGCGGCTACGAGCGCCCGCACAGCTGGGAGCCGAGCGGCAGCTTGGGCTTCAAGCAGTTCGACATGTCGTTGACCAAGACCTGGGATACCGGCACCGACCTGAAGCTGAAGGTGCGCGCCGACGTGCTCAATGCCTTCAACTGGACCAATTGGGGCGGCTACGGCATCAACTGGGACACCGGCGCCATCAATAGTTGGGACCAGTACACCACCCGTACCTTCAAGCTGTCGTTCGGTCTGGACTGGTAAGCGGCACCGTCCCGGCCGATGCACGTTCGGCGGGGACGTTTCCCATATGCAGTACGCCTTCGCCACGTGAATGTGGTGCTATGTTTTCAAGATGGATGTCGCCTTGAGCAAGTCACGTACCTCGCAATTGTTGGCCTGTGTTCTCGCCGGTATGGGGCTGGCGTTGTTGGGAGGCTGTGGCAAGGCGCCGGAGCCGCCGATGCCGAAGGTATTGCCGCAGGTGATCCTGATCGAGGCGGACCTGCCGCCGCGGCCGATGAAGCCGGAACTGCCACCGCTGTTCGACGACATCGAGAGCCGCACCTTCCAGTTCTTCTGGGATACGACCAACGAACAGAACGGGCTGACGCCTGATCGTTATCCGTCGCGGCCGTTCGCCAGCATCGCTTCGGTGGGTTTCGCGCTGACGTCGTATCCGATCGGCATCGAGAACGGCTGGGTCAGCCGCAACCAGGCGGTGGAGCGCACCCTGGTCACGCTGAAGTTCTTCCGCGACCTGCCCAGCGGTCCGCAGCGCACCGGCAAGGGTGCTTACAAGGGCTTTTACTACCACTTCCTCGACATGCAGCAGGGCCGTCGCTATGACAGCTGGGTGGAACTCTCCAGCGTGGATACGGCGCTGTTGCTGATGGGCGTGCTGTTTGCCCAGAGTTACTACGACCAGGACGATCCGCGCGAGAAGGAGATCCGGCAGATTGCCGACACGATCTACAAGCGCACGGACTGGCAGTGGCTGCAACGCAACAAGCCGCTGGTCTCGATGGGCTGGTTCCCGGAGAGCGGCTTCATCCAGCACGATTGGATGGGCTACAACGAAGCGATGATGCTCTACATCCTGGCCCTGGGGTCGCCGACGCATCCGGTCGAGCCCGATGCGTGGACGGTGTGGACGCGTACCTATGACAACGATTGGGGTGTGTACCAAGGGCAGGAATACCTGTCGTTCGGGCCCTTGTTCGGCCACCAGTACAGCCATGTCTGGATCGACTTCCGCGATATCCAGGACCCGTACATGCGCGAGCGTGGCATCGACTATTTCCTCAACAGCCGTCGCGCTACCCTGGCCCAGCGCGAGTATGCGATTGAGAACCCGATGCAGTGGAAGGATTACAGCGCCAATGTCTGGGGTTTGACCGCAGGCGACGGCCCGCAGAACACCACCCAGGATTACAAGGGTGAGCAGCGCCAGTTCCGCCACTACTCGGCGCGCGGCGCCGGCCTGCGCGAGAACTTCGACGACGGCACCATCGTGCCATCGGCGGCGATCTCCTCGTTGCCGTTCGCGCCGGAAGTGGTGATCCCGGCAACGGTGGAAATGCACAAGCGCTACGGCGACTACCTGTACTCCAGCTATGGCTTCCTGGATTCCTTCAACCCCAGCTTCGGCTACGACATTCCGCTCAAGACCGGGCGTCTGATTCCGGAGCGCGGCTGGGTGGCCAGCGACTACATCGCAATCGATCAGGGCCCGATCCTCGCCGGCATCGCCAACTACCGCGATGAGTTCGTGTGGGAAGTAATGAAAAAGAATCCCTACATCCGCAAGGGTTTGGAGCGGGCCGGGTTCACTGGCGGTTGGTTGGCACCGGAAGACAGCTTCCAGCCACTGCAGAAGGACGAACAGGCAGCATCGGCGCGGGCCGCAGGGATTGCCGAGTCGCGCGCTGCGGCAGCGGCCGGGCAGAAGGCAGCCAGTGAGCAGCCGGCAGCGCCTGCGGCCAAGAAACAGTGATGTACGACCAATGATCCGCGCGCTGGCCATCGTGTTGTTGGTGCTGCTCGCAGGCTGTGCCAAGTCCGAGCAGGGCACCACCTTGCGGTTCTGGGCGATGGGCCGCGAGGCCGAGGTGGTCGGTGAGCTGGTGCGCGAGTTCGAGGCGGAGAACCCGGGCATTCGTGTCGATGTACAGAACATTCCGTGGACCGCAGCGCACGAGAAGTTGTTGACGGCGTATGCGGCTGACGGACTTCCCGATGTCTGCCAGCTGGGCAATACCTGGATCGCCGAATTCGCGACCTTGCAATCACTGACGCCGCTGCAGCCACTGGTAGATACGTCCACCGTCATCGATCAGTCCGACTACTTCACCGGTATCTGGGATACCAATGTCGTCGATGGTCAGCTGGTCGGTATCCCGTGGTACGTGGACACGCGCCTGCTGTTCTATCGCAAGGACCTGCTGCGCCAGGCCGGTTACGCGCAGCCGCCGAAGACCTGGGTTGAATGGGAGCAGGTGAACGCAGCGTTGAAGAAGGTCATGGGCGCGCGTGGCTACCCGGTGCTGATGCCCTTGAACGAGTTCGAGCCGCAGTTGTCGTTCGCGCTGCAGCAGGAGGATTCCCTGCTGCGCGATGGTGATACCCGCGGCAATTTCCGCAGCCCCGGTTTCCGCCGCACGCTGGCCTTCTACGACAACATGTTCGAGCAGGGCTGGGCGCCGAAGATGTCCGAGACCCAGATATCCAATGTCTGGGATGAATTCTTCCGCGGCTTCACCGCGTTCTACCTGTCGGGCCCGTGGAACATCCGCGAGTTCCGCCAGCGTCAGCCACCTGGCCTGGAAGGCGAATGGGGCGCCACGCCCTTGCCCGGTCCGGACGGGCTTGGTGCGGGCATTGCCGGTGGCACCAGCCTGGTGGTGTTCCGGTCCTCGCAGAAGAAAGAGGCAGCGTGGAAGCTGATCGAGTTCCTGTCGCGGCCGGCGATCCAGCAGCGCTTCTACAAGATCATTGGTGACCTGCCACCGCGCCGCAGCGCCTGGCAGTCGTCGGAGTTGCAGCACGATCCTTTGACAGCCGCGTTTGCCGACCAGCTGGAACGCGTCAAACCCACGCCCAAGGTGTTGGAGTGGGAGCGCATTGCCCAGCAGATGCGGGTGGTGACCGAGCAGGTGGTGCGTGGCGGCTTGCCGCAGGACAAGGCGGTCGAGCAGCTGGACCAGCAAGTGGATGACATCCTCGCCAAGCGCCGTTGGATCGTCGAGCAGCAGGCCGGCACAGCTGCGAAGGCGGCGCCATGAAGCGCGGCTCGCTGGCTGGCTGGGTCTTTGCCGCACCGGCGCTGATTGTGATCGGCGTGTTCTTTGGTCTGCCTGTGTTGTCGGCGCTGGCCTTGAGCCTGACCGACTTCGATCTCTACGCCTTGGCCGACCCCCACAACCTGCGCTTCAACGGACTGGGCAACTACATCGACCTGCTGCAGACACCGATGTTCTGGAAGTCACTGGGCAATACCGCGTACTTCGTGGTCGCCGGGGTCCCCTTGTCGATCGCTGTTTCCCTAGGGGCGGCGTTGTTGCTCAACGCCCCGGCCGCGCGCTTCAAGGCGCTGTTCCGCACCGCCTTGTTCGCGCCGGTGGTGACCACGCTGGTGGCGGTGGCGGTGATCTGGCGTTATCTGTTCCACACCCGCTACGGGCTGGTGAACTGGGGATTGGGCCAGGTCGGTATCAATCCGATCGACTGGCTGGGCGACCCGAACTGGGCAATGCCGACCATCATTGGCTTCGCGGTGTGGAAGAACTTCGGCTACAACATGGTGATCTTCCTGGCCGGCCTGCAGGCGATTCCCAAGGACCTGTACGAGGCGGCGCGCATAGACGGCGCCTCGCGCTGGCAGCAGTTCCTGCATATCACCTTGCCGATGCTGGGGCCGGTGCTGCTGGTGGTCGGTGTGATCACCGTGTCCGGTTACTTCCAGTTGTTCGCCGAGCCCTATGTGATGACCCGCGGTGATCCGCTGCAAAGTACCGTGAGCGTGCTCTATTTCATGTTCGAGGAAGGCTTCAAGTGGTGGAACCTTGGCCGTGCTTCGGCCGTGGCCTTCCTGTTGTTCCTGATCATCCTGGCGGTGACCACGCTGATGTTGCGCTTCGGCAAGCGCAGGGAGCTGGTATGAGCCAGGCCGGTATGAGCCGCGAAATCGGTCAGTCGCGTTGGCATGCGTGGTGGGTGAACGGTGGCTTGTTGCTGCTGGCCGTGATCAGCCTGGCACCGCTGGCGTGGATGCTGTCGGTGTCGTTCATGCCCAGCGGGCAGGCATCGCAGTTCCCGCCGCCGTTGCTGCCAGCGCACACCACATTGGCCAACTACCAGGCCTTGTTCGCCCGCACCGGCATGGGCAACAACTTCATCAACAGCCTGTTGGTGTCGGTTGCAATCACGTTGGGGTCGTTATTGTTCAACACCCTGGCTGGCTATGCCTTTGCCAAACTGCGCTTTGCCGGCCGCGAGCGGCTGTTCCAGATGTTGCTGGCTGCATTGGTGATTCCGGCGCAGGTGGCGATGCTGCCACTGTTCCTGCTGATGAAGCAGATGGGCTTGGTGAACACCTTCGGTGGCGTTGTGATTCCAGCCTTGGCCAGCGTGTTCGGCATCTTCCTGGTGCGCCAGTACGCGCGCTCGATTCCCGATGAACTGCTGGAAGCGGCGCGCATCGACGGCGCCAGCGAGGCACGGATCTTCTTCCAGATCGTGCTGCCCATGCTCAAACCGGTGCTGGTGACTCTGGCGATCTTCACCTTCATGGGGGCATGGAACGATTTCATGTGGCCCTTGATCGTGTTGACCGACCAGGAGCACTACACCTTGCCGGTGGCGCTGGCCAGCCTGTCGCGCGAGCACATCATGGATGTGGAAATGATGATGGCCGGCGCGGTGGTGACGGTGCTTCCGGTGCTGTTGTTGTTCCTGGTGTTGCAGCGCTACTACATCCAGGGCCTGCTGCTGGGCAGCGTCAAGGGCTGAAGCACCGCGGCCCGCAAGCAGGCTGTGGCGCTGCACTTCCAAACGAAACAAACCGCCGCGGATGGCGTTGAACTTTGCGAAAATCCAGCAGGTTTTGCTGGTGGTAAATCGGGACTTTGCTGATGAATATGCGTTTTGTGATTGGTCTGCTGAGCTTGTTGCTGGCGTGGGTGCCGCCGGCCAGCGCTGCAGTGCTCGCCAAGTTCGATGATATCGGTGCGTGGCAGCTGATCACCTCGCCGCAGGTCAGCGGTTCGCTGCGCCCAGTGGCCGGCAACAGCGGGCGTGCGTTGTGCCTGGACTATGACTTCCATGAGGTGTCCGGCTATGTCGGCATCCGCCGTCCGTTGGATGTGACCTGGCCGGAGAACTACCAGCTGTCCTTCGACCTGCGCGGCGACTCGCCGGCCAACGACCTGCAGTTCAAGCTGGTCGATGCCAGCGGTGACAATGTCTGGTGGGTCAATCGTCCAGGTTTCAACTTCCCGAAGATCTGGACCCGCATCAGCTACCGCAAGCGGCATATCGAGAAAGCCTGGGGCCCGGACCCGGACAAGACCCTGCGGCGCAGTGCGGCAGTGGAGTTCACCATTTACAGCAAGGTCGGCGGCCGCGGTACGGTCTGCTTCGACCAGCTGACCCTGCAGCCGCTGCCGAAAGAAGACAACTCGGCGCTGACCACCACGGTGATCGCCGATACCGCCACTGCGCTGCAGCAGCGCATCGCCGACGGCAAACCGGACACATTGTGGATCAGCGGCGGTGTAAAGCAGCAGACGGTCAGCCTGGACCTGGGCAAGGTGCGCGAGTTCGGTGGTGCGGTCGTGCAATGGGCGCCGGGATTGGAAGCTTCGCGCTACGTGGTGCGCTCGTCCGCGGATGGTCGCGACTGGAAAACCCTGCGTGAAGTCACCAGCGGCACCGGCGGCAGGGATTGGCTGGCATTGCCGGAGACCGAGGCGCGCTACCTGCGCTTCGATCTGGTCGATGGCCCGAATTGGCGTTATGGCATCCGCGACATCAGCCTCAAGCCGCTGTCGTTTGCGAATACCCCGAATGATTTCATCCGTTCTGTTGCTGCCGATCTGCCGCGTGGTTCCTTGCCGCGCGGCTTCAGCGGCGAGCAACCGTACTGGACCATCCTCGGCCTGGACGGCGGTCGCGAGCAGGCCCTGATCAGCGAGGATGGCGCGCTGGAGGCGATGAAAGGCGGCTTCAGCATCGAGCCGTTCGTCGTGCTCGATGGCAAGGTGATCGGCTGGGCGGAGGTGAAGTCCAGCCAGGGTCTGCAGGATGGCTATCTGCCGATGCCGTCGGTGGCTTGGGAGCACGATCACTTCGGTTTGAATGTCACGGGCTTCGTGCAGGGGCGGCCGGACCAGGCACAGCTGGTGGCACGCTATGAGCTGCACAACACCGACAAGGTCGCGCACGAGTATCGTCTGGCGCTTGCGGTGCGGCCGTTCCAGGTCAATCCGCCCAGCCAGTTCCTCAACACCGTCGGTGGCGTCAGCCGCATCGACAATCTGGCAGTGCGGACCGGGCAGATAAGCGTCAACGGCCAGCCGCGGGTGTATACGTCGCTTCCGGCCGATGCGGGCTTTGCCAGCAGCTTCGACAGCAAGTTGGCTGTCACCCACCTGGCTGACAAGGACTTGCCGATCACGCAGGAGGTTCGCGATGCCACCGGCTTGGCATCGGGCGCCTTGGTCTACAACTGGAAGCTGGAGCCGGGACAACGCCGGGAGGTGGTGCTGGTGCTGCCGCAGACCGGCAACTGGCAGATGCCGGCCAAGTTCGATGCCGACAAGGCGCAGCAGCAGGTCGCAGCGATGTGGCGGCAGAAGCTCGATCAGCTCAAGCTGCGCGTGCCGGAGGCTGGCCAGCCGTTGGCCAATACGCTGCGCACCGCACTCGCACATATGCTGATCTCGCGGGTTGGGCCGAGCCTGCAGCCGGGCACGCGTTCCTACGCGCGCAGCTGGATCCGTGATGGCGCGATGATCTCCGAAGGCCTGTTGCGGATGGGGCGCGCCGATGCGGTGCGCCAGTACGTGGATTGGTATGCGCCATATCAGTTCGAGAGTGGCATGGTGCCGTGCTGCGTGGATGCACGTGGCAGCGATCCAGTGCCGGAGAACGATAGCCACGGTGAGTTGATCTACACAATCGCCGAGTACTGGCGGCACACTGGCGATACTGCCTTCCTGCAGCAGATGTGGCCGCGTGTGCAGATGGCATGGAACTACATGGAGCAGCTGCGGCTGAGTGAGCGCACGGAAGAGAACCGTGCGCGCAATGCCGGCTTCTACGGCATGATGCCGGCCTCGATCAGCCACGAAGGCTATTCGGCCAAGCCGGTGCATTCGTACTGGGACAACTTCTGGGCGCTGCGCGGTTACAAGGACGCTGCCGACATGGCGGTAGCCCTGGGACTGGAAGCCGAAGCACTGACCATGGCTGCATCACGTGATCAGTTCCGTCAGGACCTGGACGAGTCGCTGCGCGCTGCGATGGCCGCGCACAAGATCGACTACCTGCCTGGTTCGGTGGAGCTGGGGGACTTCGATGCCACCTCCACCACGATCGCGTTGGCGCCGGGTGGCGAGCAGGGCAGGTTGCCGCAGCCCGCTTTGAACAATACCTTCGAGCGCTATTGGCAGCACTTCGTCGAGCGCCGTGACGGCAAGCGGCAATGGAAGGACTACACGCCATACGAGTGGCGCAACGTAAGCGCCTTCGTGCGCCTGGGTTGGCGTGCACGGGCCTGGGAGGCCACCGAGTTCTTCTTCAAGGACCGTGCGCCGCCGGCATGGAACCAGTGGGCCGAAGTGGTGTCATCGACGCCGCGACAACCGTTCTTTGTCGGCGACCTGCCGCATGCCTGGGTGGCGTCGGACTTCGTGCGTTCTGCATTGGATATGTTCGCGTACGAGCGTGATGTCGATGGTCCGATCGTGATCGCTGCGGGCGTGCCCGCCAGTTGGCTGGCAGGCAAGGGCATCGCCATCGAGGATTTGAATACCTCGCACGGGATGTTGAGTTACTCGCTGCAGCGCAGTGACAAGCAGTTGACCTTGCAGGTGTCCGAAGGACTGCGTTTGCCGGCAGCGGGGCTGTTGCTGCAATGGCCCTATGAGGGCACGCCGGGAGAGGCGACGATCAATGGCGAACCGGCGCAGTGGCTGGGCAATGAGCTGCATATCGGCAGCCTGCCGGCGAAGGTCGAAATCGAGATTCCCGCCGAGCTGCGCCGCAGCGAGCGCAGCAGACGTTGAGGAGTAAAAACTGCGCCTCGAACACCGAGGCGCAGGCCAGTCGACGAGAGGGAGAGGAAGAACTTCCGTCGGATCTGAGAAAACAAATGCACCAGCCGTCCTTTGCCCGGCTGTAGTGCCGAGCCATGCTCGGCAGGAGCTTTCCCGGTGAATGCCTTTGGGAGCAGCGTCAGCCGCGAAGCTGATGATGCATACGGGCGACGCATCGCCAGTACCGACGCCCGTACCGAAGCCCGTACCGAAGCCTTGAGGATTGGAGGCAGGTGGTTTGGTTGCT